>DATAFN010000338.1:0-10658 GCA_036257435.1 Actinomycetes bacterium | reverse complement strand
AGCCGGCCCGCGTTCTCGTCGGGTGAGCGCACGTCGATCAGGTTGTCGATGCCTATGCTGTCCAGTACCTCGTCGCGGAACGCCCGGATCGCGCGATCCTGGTCAGTGGCGCGGTACTCGGTCGGGGCGCGCTCCGGCGCCTCGGTGACCAGTTCCCGCGAGTCCAGCTCCCACTTCTTGCGGCCCCCGTCGAGCAGCTTGACCGCGTCGTGGCCGTAGAGCTTGAAGTACCAGTACGCGTACGCGGCGAACCAGTTGTTGTTCCCGCCGTACAGCACGACCGTGTCCCCGTTGCTAATGCCGCGCTCGGACAGCAGCTTCTCGAAGTCCGCCTTGTTCACAAAATCGCGGCGGACCGGGTCCTGCAGGTCGGCGCGCCAGTCCAGCTTGATCGCGCCGCGGATGTGGTTCTTGTCGTATGCGCTTGCGTCCTCGTCGACCTCGACGATGACGACGTTGGGGTTGTCCAGGTTTGCCTGCACCCAGTCGGCGTCGACCAGGGCTTTGCTGCGGCTCATCGGATCTCCTTCGGAACCAGTGGGGAATTCGCGAGTTTGCGGTAGGACAGGACGGTGGCCAGTGCGCGCCGGCCGAGCAGGTAGATCTCGCAGCCCAGGCACAGCCCGAGCGTCGCGTTGAGGAATGCCGCGCCGAGCGCGAACCCGGTCGCGACGGTGCCGACCAGGGTCCACCCGGCCAGATAGGCGATCGCTCCCAGCAGTGCGAAACCAAGCCCGACACCCTGGGCGAAGCGGGGCGGGGCGGCGGGTTCGAGCTCGCGCGGCGGTCCGATCCGGGGCCGGATCAGCGCGCGAAACAGCAGGGCGTACGGGCTACCGTGCGGTCCGGCAAGCACGCCGACGGCGAAGACGGCGGCTTGGACCGCGACCAGCCAGCCACTACCGAGAACGAGGGCAACCGAGAGGACGAGACTGGTGAGAGCGGCCGCGAAGCGCTGGCCACGAGGGTCGATTTCGGGCATATCCATGCTCCTGACGGGCTCGATCAAGGGATGCAGGCGACGAGTGCGCGGGGTACGGAGCTGCGGTTGAGGAAAGTCCGCTCACGCCAAAACGGCACCGAGCTGATCAGGAATGCGCAAGCTCCGTCAGAGCATGGGACACAGGCAGGTGGCCACGCGGCACAGGTCGACCGCGCGCCGCTTGGTGAGCGTCGCTGCCTGCGATCTCATGGCCAGCAGCCTAGGCTGCCGGGTCCGTTCTGTCATTCCCGTACCGCACCGACTGCGGCAACGACATCGGCAAGTCGCGGCTGGCCGCTGGCGCGGCGGATGATCTCACCGTCCGGGTCCAGCACCAACACCGTCGGGGTTCGCCTGATGTCGAGCCGGCGGACCAGCTCCAGGTTGGTTTCGGCGTCCACCTCGACGTGCGCCACCCCGTCCACCGTGCCGACCACCCGGCCGAGCACGACGCGAGTAGCTCGGCACGGCTGGCAGAACGCGGAGGAGAAGTGGACCAGGGTGGCGGTCGAGCCGAGCGGAGCGCCGATATCGTCCGCGCTCAGCCGACGGGTGCCGAGCTTGCCGGCCGGGCCGGGCTGTGCGCGCAGCACGCCGGAGCGGCGCCGGTGGACCACGCCGACGGCGGTCGCGATCGCCAAGACGATCACGACGGTCAGCAGCTCGGTCCACACATCCGTTACCCAAGCCGGCCAGGTCGCGCCGCATTCCCGGCAGCGTCAGTGCTCTGTTGTCCGCAGTTCGGGCTGCGGGGAGCGGAAGCCCTAGGTCGTTTGGATCGTGAGCAGCTTGTCACCGCTGGTGGTGACGACCTCGTACCGCTCGATCGCCGACATCGGCAATCCGACCGCGCCCGGAATGGTCAGCGAGCCAGAGTCGGCCGAGTAGCCCTCGGTCGGCACCTGCCAGGTGCTGGCGATCTCACGACTGCCGTCCTGACCGACCGCCTCGAGCCGGCAGGTCTTGCCGGGCGTTACGCCGCCCAGCGAGAGCGCTACCGACGTCCCCCAGCCCTTTGGGGTGACCTTGAGCTGGGCCCACTCGCCGGAAGCCTCGCGGGCGGACAGCGTGACCGAGCCCGGCGCGACCAGTTGACCGGTTCCGGGTTCCTGATCACCGGAGTTCACTACTCCGACCCCGATCAGCACCACCATCGCGGCCGCCACGGCGGCCAGCCCGGCCATGATCCGGGAGCGGTTGCGGCCCCGAGCCCGCTCCGCGGCGGCCCGCTCGAACAGCTGGTCGAGCCGGGGAGTGTCGTTCGGCGGCGTGGTCGCCGCGTGCCGGCCGGTCCGAGCGCCCAGGCCGACCTCGGCCCCCGGAACCATCGCGAGCATGTCCGGCAAACCGGCCAGCTCGTCCAGCTCCGCCGTGCAGTCCGGGCACATGTCCAGGTGAGCGCGCACGGCGTCGGCCTCCGGCGCCGGAAGCGTGCCAAGTGTGTATGCGCCCAGGCTGAACCGAACCTCGTCGCACCTCATGGCTGGATCCCCCGCTCCTCGAGCGCGAGCCGGAGCGAGCGCAGCGCGTAATAGGTGCGGGATTTGACCGTACCCTCCGGGATGCCGAGCACCTGCGCGGCCTCGGCAACCGACCGACCCCGGTAGAACGTCTCGACCAGCACGGACCGGTGGTCGATCGACAGCGCGCCGAGCGCGTCGGCAACCTCCCAGGCCAGCAGCGCAGTCTCGAACTGGTCGTCGGCCGGGACGCTGGCCAGCGCCTCGTCACCCACCTCGGTGGGGCGGGCGCGCCGGGCTCGAGCCCCGTCAACGACGATGTTGCGGGCCACCGTGCACAGCCACGGGCGCAGCCCGCCCCGAGCCGGATCGAGCGCCTCGGGATGGCGCCAGGCACGCAGCAGCGTCTCCTGCACGACATCCTCCGCTCGTTGCCGGTCACCGTCGGTCAGCCGTAGCACGTAGCTGAGCAGCGGTCCGGCGTGCTCTGCGTAAAGGCTCCGCAGCAGTTGCTCTTCTGCCACGGTCACACCGTCAGCACGGTTGCGAGCGCGCGTTGGTTCATCCCGATGGCCATCGGGACTCAGCGGGACGGCGGGTCCGGCCATGGATAGATCCTGATTGTCTCGGCGGGATTACGCCAGTGCGCGGCCAGTATGACCGCTACTCACGGTATGTCATGGCTAGCCCAACGCGATATCGGACCCGGTCAGGCCGACCGCCACGCCATCCGGCCGCATCTCCACGCCGGTCAACCTGACCAGGTCGAACATCTCCGGGATCCGGAACGTGAGATCGAACTGGTTGCCGATCGCCTGAACCAGCTGCTCGGTGGCTGGCTGGCCATCGATCTCGACCCGGGTGGTCCGCAACGTGAGCGTCGACTCGTCGACCCGGACCTGCGTGTACGCCACCACGTCGAAGTCCTGGCCGAGCACGCTCACCGTGCCGGAAACCGCGAGCGTGTCGGGGGCGCCGCCGTAGGAGAGCGTCACGCCGCCCCGACCCACCTCCTCGGCCAGCTCGGCGAGCTCCGAGTACGGGACCACCGCTTCCGCGTCCACCGTTTCGGCGACGGCAGAGCTGGTCGACTCGACCCGCACGTCGTGCATCCGCAGCTCGGCCTCCGCCAGGTCCACGTTGGCCACCTGCACCGAATCCGCATGCACATCGACCCGGTCCAGCCGGCGAGTGGCGGCCTCCAGCAGAAACGGGAAGCCGTGGATGTCGACGTCGGGCTCGGTGGTCAGGTCGTACCTGGTCTGCACCGCTTCGGCCACCCTCCCCTCGACGATCGCCTTGGCCAGGAAATCGAGCACGACCAGCATCACCAACGAACCGATAATCCCGATCCACAACTTGCGCACGGGCTCAACCCACCACCATCCGGCCGAGAACGTAGGTAACCGGCGCCGCGAACGCCAGCGGCAGCATGACCGCCGCGGACAGCACCGCCCGCCGCGACGAACGGGCGGCGGCCGACACCGACGTGGCCGCGGCGGCGAGTAACCCGACGCTCAGGCCGAGCAACAGGCTCCGGCCGCTCCCCAGATCATGGATCAACTCCGCCACGCCATAGGCCGCCGCACCGCCGGCAACCGTGCCGAAGAACACCCGGACCAGCGTCGGCCCCGGCAGCGCGGCCAGGAACGTCGCCCCGGCCACCGCCGCCATGCTGGTGATCAGCACGATCCGGCCACCGGGGGCGACCCGCTCGGCCAGTAGCCCGGCGGCCAGCACGGTCAACGTGGTGCCGGTCGTGGTCGACGTGATCGAGGCGACCAGGTACTCGAGCCGGTCCCGCCTGACCATCTCGTAGCCGAGCGTGGCGACAAAGGCCGCGGCCAGCACCCCAGCGAGGGGACCGACGCTTGCGCTGTCCACCTTGTGGGTGCGGTCGAGCAGCAGCAGCACATCGGCGGTCAGCCCGGCGCCGATCGAGATCGTCAGCGATCCGCGCACCGCCGGCACCGGAGCCAGCCGGAACCAGCCGTACGCACACACCACCTGCAGCACCAGCACGGCAGCCGCCAGCGCGTAGCTGCCCAGCATCGAGGCCAGGGCGATCAGCCCGGCCATCGTGGCAGTCAGCAGCGCGGCGGTCATACGGGGTCCCCGCGGAAGCGTGAGCGAAGCGCGCGGTTCCGTGGGGTGCTCATCCCGGCATCGTACGGTTCCCAATTCGCGATCAACGCTCGCGTGCGATCGCTGGACGCCGACCGGTTAGCCGCCGGCGAACGGCGGCAGCACCTCGACGGTCGCCCCATCCGGGAGCAGGATCCCGTCCGCCGACCGGGTGCCGACCGGGGCGCCGTTCACCAGGAACGACGACCGGGCCAGTACCCGAGCGAACTCCGGGCTGGCCGCGTGCCGGTGCGCCGCCGCGGCCAGTGCCTCGGCCAGCGTGCCCGCCTCGTACGCCTCCTCGGCCACGCCGGCCGCAGCCTTGGCCGCCGCCCAATACCGGATCGTCCCGTGTGCCACGTCAGCTATCCTGCCTGGAACTGCGGCAGATCGGGGCTGCGGCGTGAGCCAGCTTCTCCTGCTGACCAACGCGATGACGCTGTCGGCGGATGTGCTGCCGGCGCTCGGCCTGCTGCGCCATCCGGTCCGGGTTGCCGCGGCTGAGGCCACCGCCCTGGTCGAGGCACCCCAGGCCGATGCGGTACTGGTGGATGGCCGTAATGATCTCCCGCACATTCGGGCCCTGTGCCGGCTGATCCGTACCACCGGGATCGGCTGCCCGCTACTGCTGATCGTTACCGAGGGCGGCCTCGTGGCGGTCGGCGCCGACTGGGGCGTTGACGATGTGATCCTCAGCACCGCCGGTCCGGCCGAGGTCGAGGCCCGGCTGCGGCTGGCCATCGGCCGGCTGACCGACGCCGAGCAACCGCCCGATGAGATCAGCCGCGGTGATCTGGTGATCGACGAGGCGACCTACACCGCCCGGGTGCGGGGCCGCGTGCTCGACCTGACCTTCAAGGAGTTCGAGCTGCTGAAATACCTCGCCCAGCACCCGGGCCGGGTCTTCACCCGGGCCAACCTGCTGGCCGAGGTCTGGGGGTACGACTACTTCGGTGGTACCAGGACGGTGGACGTGCACGTACGGCGGTTGCGTGCCAAGCTCGGCCCCGAACACGACCAGCTCATCGGCACGGTCCGCAACGTCGGCTACCGGTTCGTGCTTCCCAGGGAGCCGCGCGGCGACCGGCTACCGGCCAGCACCAGCTGATCCAATCCCGATACCGTGATTGTTGTCATGGTGGATGCATGGACGCTCGAGGCGGCGCAAACCGCCACTGGACCCGGCACCGTCACCCTGGTCGAAGGCTCGTCGTTCTGCGTATGCGCGCAGTCGGGTGATATCGGCCCAGGCGGTGCGCAAGGGGTGTACTTCCGCGACACCCGGCTGCTGTCCAGCTGGCAACTGCACATCGACACCGAGCCGGTAGAGCCGTTGCTGGTGATCCCGGCCGAACCGTTCCGGGCCACGTTCGTCGGTCGGGCCCGACCGCGCCCGGGCAAAGCTGACAGCACGCTGCTGGTCAACCGGCAGCGCTATGTCGGCACCGGCATGCGCGAGGACATCACGCTGGTCAACCTGGCCACCGAGGCGGCCGGTTGCACGGTCGCCATCACGGTGGACTCCGACATGGCCGACCTGTTCGAGGTCAAAGCCGGGCGGCTCAGCGAACGTGGCCAGCTGGCCGTGACCACCGCCGAGGACCTGGTGATCAACTGTCAGTTCGGAGATCAGTCCCGGGGCGTGCGGGTGTCCGCTCCGGACGGACTGCCGGCATCCGGCCAGCTCTTGTTCCGGGTCGTGGTGCCGCCACGCAGCAGCTGGCACACCACGATCCAGGTGCACCCGATCATCGACGGTGAAGAGCCGCCGACCCGGTATCCGGGCGAGCAACCGTTCGAGACCACGGTTCCGGCTCAGCGATTGCGGGACTGGCAGCGCAGTAGCCCCGTGGTTGCCACCTCGCATGCCGGGTTGGCGCAAGCGCTTTACCGCAGCCGCGAGGATCTAGGCGCACTGCGCATCTTCGACCCGAACCATCCGGACCGGCCACCGACGGTCGCGGCGGGCGCACCGTGGTTCATGACGCTGTTCGGCCGGGACTCGCTACTGACCTCGTGGATGGCGCTCCCGCTCGACCAGTCGCTGGCCCTGGGCACGCTGGCCACGCTCGCCGAGCTGCAAGGTACGGTCGAGGACCCGCTCACCGAGGAGGAACCGGGCAAGATCTTGCACGAGCTGCGGTTCGGTGTGGAGGCCGGGCGGGCCCTCGGCGGCGGCAGCGCTTACTACGGCTCGGTCGACTCGACCCCGCTGTTCGTCATGCTGCTCGGCGAATTGCGGCGGTGGGGATTGCACCGGAACGAGGTGGAAGCGCTACTGCCGCATGCCGATCGCGCGCTGCAATGGATCGAGCGGTACGGCGACGCGGACGGGGACGGCTTCGTCGAGTACCGCCGCAAGACCGACCGCGGGCTGGCCAACCAGGGCTGGAAGGACTCCTCCGACGGCATCAACTTCGCCGACGGGCGGCTAGCGGAGGCACCGATCGCACTGGCCGAGGTTCAGGGCTACGTCTACTCGGCGTACCTGGCGCGCAGCCACTTCGCGACCGAAGCCGGCGATCGCGATCTGGCCGACCACTGGGCCAGCAAGGCGGCCGCGCTCAAGCAGGCGTTCAACGAGACATTCTGGCTACCCGATCGGGGCTACTTCGCGGTGGGCCTGGACCGCGACAAGCGGCCGATCGACGCACTGGCCTCCAACATGGGGCACTGCTTGTGGACCGGGATCGTCGATGTGGAGAAGGCAGGGCCGGTGGCTCGCCGGCTGATGTCGGACGAGATGTATAGCGGCTGGGGCGTGCGCACGCTGGCCACCACGATGGGGGCGTACAACCCGATGAGCTACCACAACGGTTCGGTCTGGCCGCACGACAATGCGGTAGTGGCCTCCGGGCTGATGCGCTACGGGTTCACCGAGGACGCGCAACGGCTGGCGGAGAGTCTGCTCGATGCGGCCGGCGCGTACGGCGGCCGGCTGCCGGAGCTGTTCTGCGGCTTCGACCGCGCCGAGTACCCGCAGCCGGTGCCGTACCCGACCTCGTGCTCCCCGCAGGCCTGGGCGGCGGCCAGTCCGGTACATCTGCTGCGGGTGCTTTTGCGCTTGGACCCCTGGGTGCCGTACGGTCGTGTGTGGCTGGCCCCAGCCCTTCCCACCCACTTTGGTGACCTGCGAGTGAGCAAATTGCCACTTGCAGGTAGTCGTTTGTCGATCTCAGTTCAGGACGGCGCGGTCCGGGTACGGGGGCTGCCGGAGGGAATCGAGCTCGTGATGGAGCCCCGAAACCCGCTCACCGCAGCCAAGGAGGGTTGATGGGCAGTACCCCGGCTCCATTGCGGATCGCGCTGGTCGCGCCGCCGTGGTTTCCCGTGCCGCCGAGAGGTTACGGCGGCATCGAGACCATGCTGGCGGATCTCGCCGGCGCGCTCGTTCGTCGTGGCCACGACGTTGTCCTGATCGGAGCCGGTAAGAACGGCACACCGGCCAGGTTCCTTACTACCTATAGCGAGCCGCCGACCGCCCGGCTCGGTGGCAGCATGCCCGAGGTCGTCCACGCCGCCCGAGCTGCGCGCTACCTCGACCAGCTCGAGGTCGACGTGGTGCACGATCACAGCTTGGCCGGCCCGCTCACCGCGCGCGGCCGGCGCACCCCGACGGTGATCACCGCCCACGGCCCGGTCGGTGGCGAGGTCGGGCTGTACTACCGCAACCTCGGCAGGACCGTCTCGCTGGTCGCGATCTCGAACGCGCAGCAGCGGCTGGCGCCGGATCTGAACTGGTCCGCGACCGTACCCAACGCGGTCGAGGTCGCTGCGTTTCCCTTTCGCGAGGACAAGGAAGACTTCGTGCTGTTCCTCGGCCGGTGCAACCCGGACAAGGGCGTCCACCTGGCCATCGACGCGGCCCGCGCCGCCGGCCGCCGGATCCTGCTCGCTACGAAGATCAACGAACAGGCCGAGCGGGACTACTTCGAGGCCGAGATCGAGCCGCGGCTCGGTCCGGGCGTCGAGCATCTCGGCGAGGCCAACACCACGCTGAAACGGGAGCTGCTCGCGGCTGCGTACTGCCTGGCCTTCCCGATCCAGTGGGAGGAGCCGTTCGGGATGGTGATGATCGAGGCGATGGCCTGCGGCACGCCGGTGGTCGCGATCGGTAAGGGTGCGGTGCCCGAGGTGGTCGTGGACGGCGTCACCGGGTTCATCCGGGACAAGCCGGACGAGCTTCCCGAGGCGATCGACGC
Source organism: Actinomycetes bacterium (assembly GCA_036257435.1). GTDB lineage: Bacteria > Actinomycetota > Actinomycetes > JAKEEW01 > JAKEEW01 > DATAFN01. The sequence goes on along the minus strand of DATAFN010000338.1, from coordinate 1,890 downwards.
GGCCGGTCGGCTGTCCCCGGCCAGCTGCCGGGAGCACGCCAGGCAGCACTTCGACGTCGAGGTCATGGTCTCCGGTTACGAGCGGGTCTACGCGGCACTGACCGGGGTAGCGGCTCCAGAACCGCAGCTCGCCCGCTTGTAGGCTCCGTCGGTATGTCGGCCCGCGCCGAACGGCCCGCCGTGACAGTCGAGGCCACCGGCCAGCTGTCCGCACAGGCAGCGGCCCAGGTGCGCGCGCTTGTGACGGCGGCCGCCTCGACCGACCAGGTGCCCCCGCTGTCCGAGCACGTCACGCTGCACTTGCGGTACGGCGGTGATGTCCGGGCCCGCACGTTCCTGGCCAGGCTGGACGGCCAGATCGTGGGCTACGGGCACCTCGACATCACCGACGAGGTCGAGGGCGCCAGCGCCGAGGTCGTGGTGGATCCCGGGTCCCGCCGCGGCGGTGCGGGTCGCGCGCTGGTCGAGGCCATGCTCGATGCCTCGCCGCATCGGCAGCTTCGGCTCTGGGCGCACGGCGAACACCCGGCCGCGGCCGCGCTGGCCGCCAGCCTTGGCTTCGAGCGGGTCCGGGCGCTCTGGCAGATGCGTCGCTCGCTGGCCGAACCGTGGCCGGACGCCGTGTTGCCCCCTGGGGTCACGGTGCGCACGTTCGTGCCCGGTCAGGACGAGGAGAGCTGGGTGGCGCTGAACCGGCGCGCGTTCGCGGGCCACCCGGAGCAGGGCCGGTGGACCATCGAGGACCTGCGCGAGCGGATGTGCGAGCAGTGGTTCGACCCGGCCGGTTTCTTCCTGGCCGAACGCGACGGCCGGCTGGTCGGCTTCCACTGGACGAAGATCCACGGGGGCCGGCACGCCGAGCACCACGGACACGAACCGCTCGGAGAGATCTACGTGATCGGCGTCGACCCCGGTGAGCAGGGAAGTGGCCTGGGCACCGTGCTGAGCGTGATCGGCCTGGCGCACCTTCGAGACAAGGGCCTGTCCGAGGCGATGCTGTACGTCGAGGAGTCGAACACTGCGGCCATCAGGGTGTACGAGAAGCTCGGCTTCAGCCACTCCGATACGGATGTGATGTTCCGGCACCCGGCCAGCTCGGCCTGATTAGTTGCGTCTCGGAGCTCGCCGGCCGCGCGACAAGCCGGGTACGATCCACCGCAATACCCCCGAGGGGTAATCGAGATGGAGAAGGCGAGGACGAGCATGTACGGCTACGCCGCCAGCAAGGACGACTACCGCCGGCGGCTGCGGCGTATCGAAGGTCAGGTCAGGGGCCTGCAGCGGATGATCGACGAGGACACCTACTGCATCGACATCCTGACTCAGGTGGCCGCGGTGACCAAGGCTCTGCAGTCGGTGGCGATCGGGTTGGTGTCCGAACATCTGCAGCACTGCGTGACCGATGCGATCGAGCAAGGCGGTCCGGACGCCGACGCGAAGGTCAGAGAGGCAAGCGACGCGATCGCCCGGCTGGTGCGGTCCTGACTCGCCCACGCCGGCCGCTCGGCACCGTCCACGCAGGATCGGCATCGCAGGATCGGCAGCGCAGGATCGGCAGCTCAGGCCTTTCCCGCCCGGGCAGCTCGGGCCCGTTCGTGACGCCGGTGCGCCCTGGCAACCGGCTCGCTGCCGCGCGGGGCCACCACCCCCAGAATCGCGTCGATCTCGGCCACGGTCAGCGGTCCCTCGCTCTTCGAGGCCGCGATCATCAGCTCCCCGTACAGCTCGATCTCGTCGAGTGCGACGTGGTCGTGGACACGTGCGTCGGTCCGTGCCAACACCGTCCACCTCCGTCCACACGGTCATGCGCTCGCCGCAGCGCGTGCCATTTAGATTAGGTCGATCGAGTTGGCCGCCGCATGACCCACTCGGGTCATTTCCTGCGGTCAC
>DATAFN010000323.1:0-5716 GCA_036257435.1 Actinomycetes bacterium | reverse complement strand
CTGGACGCGCAGGCGGACGGCGGCACCCACGTCGCGTCCACCAAGCAGATCGGCCACCTCCAGATCTACAAGGTGGAGAACAAGGGCCGGCAGAACCGCCGGGTGCGGATCAGGCTGGTCGACTAGGGCGCCCGGACCACGGGGCGCACGGTCAGAAGGGACGCGGCATGACCACGGACACCTCCGTAGCCATCGTCGGGCTGGGCTCGCGCGGGCTCAGCGTGCTCGAGCGGGTGGTGACCCTGGCGAAGCTGGCCGGACCCGAGGCCGGGCGGGTCCGGGTCGAGGTCATCGACCCGGCATGTGATGGGTCCGGGGTGCACGACACCGGCCAGCCGGACTACCTGCTGCTCAACACCACGTGCTCGCAGGTTTCGATGTTTCCCGACGCTCACTCGGTGGGCGAGGACGTCGACGCACCCGGACCGGGCCTGTACGACTGGGTCCTCGACCGCGGGTTACGGATGGCGGAGGACGGTTTCACGGTCGGCTCGTCCGGCCGGGCCATCCGACCGACCGACTTCCTACCCCGGCGGGTGCTCGGCGAGTATCTCGGCTGGTTCCTCGGTCAGGTGCTGGCCCGGGCTCCCGGTCACGTCGAGGTGCGGCTTCGGCACACCACCGCGGTGGACATCTCGACCGGTCCCGACGATGGGCTGCTGGTCGAGCTCGCCGACGGCGACCGGGTTCCGGTGGACTATGCGTTCCTGACCACCGGCTACACCAGTAATGACGGCCCCGCGCCGGGCACGTCGGCGCACTCGCGCACCATCGCGGCGCCGTACCCGCTGCCCGACCAGCTGGCCGAGGTGGAGCCAGGACACACCGTCGCGATCGCCGGGTTCGGACTGTCCGCGATGGATCTGCTGTCCAGCCTCACCGTCGGGCGGGGCGGCCGCTTCATTCCGTACCAAGGCCGCACCGACTACCTGCCGAGCGGCTTGGAGCCGGCCGTGCTGCTGTACTCCCGGTCCGGGGTGCCGTGCCGGGCCCGGCCGCTGGTGACCCAGTTCGGCCCGCGATACCAGCCACTGGTGCTCACCCGGCCGGCGATCGACGCGATCCGGGACGCGCGCGGCGGCCGGCTCGACTTCGACACCGACATGCTGCCGTTGATCCTGACCGAGATGCGGATCGCGTACCGGCGCTGTGAGGCCAGGTGCGCCGGCCCGGACGCTGCGCAAGCGCTGGCTGACGAGCTGTCCGCGGCCGCCATCGGCGGACCGAGTGGCATCGCCGCGCTGCTGGATCGCTTGGACGAGCGCCTCGGCCGGTTCGATCCGGCGGCCGAGTTCGAGGGCACCGCGGGGATACGGCTGGACGGCCCGGCCGGGTACCAGCACTGGCTAGCCGAGCTGTTGCGCGCCGATCTGGCCGAAGGCGTGCGCGGCTTCACCGGCAGCCCGGTGAAGGCGGCCCTGGACATCCTGCGCGACCTGCGAGACACGGTCCGCTACATCGTCGACTTCGGCGGCCTGACCGACGCGTCATTGGAGGAGTTCAACCGGCGCACAGTGCCGCTGATGAACCGTGCCGTGGTGGGACCGCAGTTCGAGCGGCATACCGAGCTGCTCGCCCTTCTGGACGCCGGCATCCTCAGCGTGCCGTTCGGCCCGGAGCCGGCGGTGTCGTGGAATCCCGACCGGGGCACCTGGACGATCACGTCGACCCGGTTGCGGGAACCGCACCGCGCGGAGGCGGACTGGCTGGTCTGCGGCTACGTCGACCTGCCCGCGGTTGACACGTCGGCGAGCCCGCTGATCCGCAACCTGTACCGCAAGGGCTGGATCCGACCGCATCGGCCGGCGAGCCGGCACGTGGTCGGCATCGACGTGGCCGCCGACCAGCATCCGCTGGACCGGTCCGGCCGGGTGCGGTCGCGGCTGTGGGTGCTAGGGCCGATCTGCGAAGGCGCCACGTTCTACAACAACCTGGTCCCGTCGCCGAACGTGTACTCCCGGCCGATCGTCGACGCGCACCGCTGCGTCGCCGCGATGTTCGCCGCGGAACGCCAGCTGGTCAGCTCGGTCTAACCCGGTCCGCGCTGGGGTGCAGGACCGGCCGGTAGCCGGCCGCGATCGTGGCCACCGTACTGGGCGGGGTGAGCAGTTCGACCGTGCTCGCCGGCCGGAGCGCGACCGAGTCTGCGTACCCGGCGAACGACCAGGGCAGGAATCGGCGCCCGAGCAGCAGCCCGGGCGCACCGGCATGCTTGATCATTACCCGGTCCGGAAGCTCACCGGCCGTGGCCGAGCGGGTCCGCTGCCGGCGCGTTCTGGACTCGACCCGCTCGCCGTGCAGCCGAGCGTCCATCTCCTGCGCGCGCGGCCGTTCGGTCAGGCCGAGCGCCCGCTGCCAGGCGGTGCGGAACGCGACGTAGTCCTGATAGCGGCAGTACGCGCACGGACGGTGCCCGGCTGCTAGTGCGACCGCCTCGTCCATGAAGAACAGTGCGGTCCACCGGCCCGGCGGCATCGGGTCACGCCGTACGTCCTTCCAGTTCAACGTGCAGCAGATCCACAGCTTGGACCGCCACCGTGCGGTGCGCAGCCTGCCGTCCGGATCGTGCAGGCAGCCGCGGTTGCCCATGAACATCCCGCGCGCCGGATGGGCCACGATCTCCCCGGTTGGCGTGACCCGGTTCTGCAGCGGCGACGGACGGCTCGTGGTGGTCACAAGTTCCGAAGCGTACGCGGAGAGCGGCCGGCACCGCCGAGTCGTTCGCGGTAACCGTGTGTCGACACCGGGTGACTGCGCGGTGAGGTACGATCTCGGCTCAATCTCGCGCACGTCACGTTCGGGTCTCGTCCACACCAGTGGAGAAAACGCTGATGCCGCAGTACACCACCGCGCAGGCCGCAAAGCGTCTCGGGTTGTCTCGGGAGCAGGTCGAGGATGCGATCGTGCGCATCTTGATGGCGTATCCCGGCCTGCCCGGTATCGACGGGATGATCTCGTTCAGCGGGAAGCGGGACATGTCCACGGTGCGCATCACCGACCGGGTGTTGCGGTACGTCCGCACGGTGGCGACCGGCCCAGTGCCCGGCTGACCGCCCCCGCCCTCCTCACTGCTCAGCGTTCCGGCCGGCGCCCGGCGTTGGCGACGATCGCGGCAATCGGTGGAATGATCATCGCGACCAGCGACATCACCAGCGCGGCAGCGGGGGAGTAGAGCCGTACCCAAGTCCAGGACGAGACGAACAGGAACACGCACAGCGCCATCAGGGCGAGGTAGCGCCCCCGCCGCCGCTCGATCGGTACCGCCGGCCGTTCCGACGGGCCGGCGGCGAGGTCGGTCACCGGCTGGTACGGCGGGATGCCGCGGCCCGGTTGGTAGTGCGCGCCGGCGTGGATGCGGCCGAGCACGATGATCATGTCCGCGATCGCGACCAGTCCGAGTGCGATGCTTGCGATCAGCCAGCCGGTCGCGTCGAGAGCCGCGAAGATCGCGCAACCGATGATCGCGCAACCGAGGCCGAACACGGCCAGTGCCAGCCGCAGACGCAGCGGACTGCGGGCATGACTGGGCTCGTCTCCGGTCCGCATCGAGCTAGGCGCTCTCCCGCATCTCCAGGCCCACCGCCGCGCGCAGTTCCCGCACGTCCTCGTGGATCGGATGATCCTCATCCCCGCCGGCGGTATGCGTCATCAGGTCGGCCAGCCCGTCGGCGATCGCGTTGAGCTTGTGCTGGACCGCGTTGTTCGCCCGCGACTGGGTGTTCTGCAACAGCGCAACGAGTAGGAACGTGATGATCGTGGTAGCGGTGTTGATCACCAGTTGCCACGTATCGACATTGCGGAACAGCACGATCGACGGAGCCCAGATCACGATGAGTAGCGCACAGAAGGAGAAGAACCAGGCCCTGGACACGAAGCCTTCGACCGTGGTGGCGAACCGGTCGAACATCGTCAGCGTGGGGCTGATTTCGGACGGCATCGTCGCCGTCTGTTCCGGGCGGGCCATCGCACTCACTGCCTCTCGATCACGTGGGGGCGATGGTAGCCTGGCCGCTCGGTAGAGCCGTTTAGGCCTGGCCGCGGCGGGAACTCATCGTCCGGCCGCTCCCCGGCTCACGGAAGGGCCACCGATGCCAACTGCCCAGCTGCGGCTCCCGCCCGCGCTAGCCCACTTACGGCACGAGGATCAGCCACAACAGTGCGTCGCCACGGTGACTCGACCCGGCGACCTGCTCTACCGCGAGGGCGGCTGGGCACTCGTGGTCTCGGTCGCCGACTACCGGTTCCGCCGCGGGTTGCGCTTGGACGACGACGGCAATGTCGCCGCCGACGCGCCGGGTGTCGACCTGCGCGACAGCAACGAGGTCGTGCTGACCGCGCACGCCGACTGGGAGTCCGGCTTCCCGGCCGGGTCACCGGGTAGCTGGCTGATCTCCCACCTGACCGGGGGCGAGCTGGTCACCCTGCGCCGCCGCATCGACGGCTGACACGCGCCGCACGCTACCTTTCGCGGCTCGTCCTTCGGTCTTGGAGGGTTACGGGGCGGGGCGCGGTCGGAGCCAGTGCCGAGAGCGCGGACGTGGGTCGGGGCCGGCGCCGAGGGCGCCGGCCCCGATAGCGTCACATCGGTTCAGCAGCCGGGCAGCTTGAAGCTGGCAATCCGGGTCTGCCAACCGTTTCCGAGTGGCGCGCTAGCCGCGCCCTCCACCGTGTAGTACTCGTTGACGTACCAGAACGTGCAGTCGTCAACCGGGTCAACGGTCATGTCGGTGTAGTCACCCCACCGCGAGTTCACGTGCGTCTGCGCGGCGGTGCCGTTGATGACCGTCCCTTCGCCGAGCGTCATCTGACCGAGCGGATCACCGGCCAGCCGGCCCGTGTAGCGGATACCGGGGAACACGCTGGTCGCGTCCACGACGCTGTATCCGAGCGCGAAGTTACCGTTCTTGTCCGCGGCGATACTGCCCATCCACCGGTGGATGCCGTCGGTGGTTCCGGCGACGGTGCCTTGCTGGCGGAGGCTGTACACGCCGTTTGTCCGCCGGATCTCGTACCACCGGGAACCGCCGAGGCCTGGTGCCGCCTCGACCGACTGGTTGGTCAGCAGCGACTCGGACATGCCGAGGTTCCGGTACGCCAGCCGGAAGATCGGCCGTTGCCGGTAGGACAGGATGTCCAGGAACTGGGCCGGGTTGGTGATGCCCGGCTGTGGCAAGCAGTCCCGGGAGCCGAAGCCGCCGACGCACGGGAAGACCGAATCGAACGCCGCCACCGGCAGTTGCGTCTTGAACACCAACGACGCGATCGGCGTCGAGCGCCACTTGACGTCGAACTCCCAGATGTTGAGCGCGTCGAAGGTGGCGCCGTACGGCGCGTTGTCGTCCTGGGTGCCGACGATCGGCGCCGGCGCGTCCGCCTTCGGCTTGGTCTTGCCGTCGACGTCCGGCGGCAACAGCCCGTCACCGATCAGGTTGAGCGGCACCGCGGTGTCGGTCGCCAGGAAGCTGACGGCACGTGCGCCCGGGTCGCCCTCGATCATCCTGTTGCGTTCGAGCCCGTACACCCCGATGCCGTAAATGCTCGGGTCCAGGATGCCGAACTCGCGGGTGGTGATGATGTACGAGTCCTTCCAGAGCCCGTACTTCGGGTAATCGGGGAAGTTGAACCCGGTGGTGAACGCGTAGCGGAAGTACGAGCCGGTCGGGTCGGGCGTCGTGGAGATCGCGACGCAGTTGTAGAACAGGTTGAGCGGCTCGTC
>DATAFN010000262.1:0-2717 GCA_036257435.1 Actinomycetes bacterium | reverse complement strand
GCGGACGGCCAGGTGACGGCACTTGGCATGCTGCGGACCCAGGTGGAGACCGCGTACCACGCCGCGCTCGAAGAGGTCGAGGCCGCGTTCACCGATGGCTCCCTGCTGCGGGGTGAGGTGCTCGCACGGTGGCAGGAGTTCGTCGGCACCGGCGAACTGTTCAAGTCGCTGCAGAACCGGGTCGGCCGGATCAGGGACCGGATCGGTGCGGCGGTCCGCGGGCGACCGCAACCCGGAACCAGCCTTCAGGTCGCACTCGGCACCGGGATCGAGGCACTGATAGTCAATGCCGCCGATCATGCAGCCGAGGCCACGATCGAGCTCTGGCGGGCGCACCCGGCCGGTGCGGCTCTGCTCGCACAAGCCGGCCCCGATCTCGGCAAGAGCAATCCGGACGTGCCGGAGCGAGTGGGTGCAGCGGTGCGAGCGTGGCAGGCATACGTTCGCGACCTGGTTCGCTCGCAAGGCATGTCCAAGCGCGCTACCGCTCGGTTCCTCTCGTTCGGAATCAACGGCGTCGCGCTGCTGGTCATGCTGGCGGTGTTCGCGACTACGGCCGGGTTGACCGGTGCGGAGATCGGTGTGGCCGCCGGATCCAGCGCCCTCAGCCACAAACTGCTCGAGGCGATCTTCGGAGACCAGGCGGTGCGAAGCCTCGCCGCCGCCGCTCGACGGAATCTGGTTCAGCGCATCGACGACATCCTTGCCGACGAAGCCAGGCGCTTCACGGCACTGCTCGACGGCGCCCCGGTGGATGCGAACCTGCCTGCCTGGCTGCGGGGCCAGCACGCCACGATCAACGAGGCACGTGCGGAGTCCGTTCGATGACCACGTCGGCCCCGGTCAACACGGCCGGTTCCAACTCGTACGTTGCGACCAGGGTGACCGCATCGGACCTGGCTCGCCGGCTTACTGCACTTGATCGCGCATTGGCATTGTGCACAGATCGACTGGACGATGCCGACCTGGCGGCGGCTCGGACGGTCGCTATCCGCGCCGGTGAGCGGCTGCGACTGTCCGGCGAGCACACCGTAGTCGCGCTGGCCGGTGCGACCGGAAGCGGTAAGTCCTCGTTGTTCAATGCCATCGCGGGGCTGCGGCTCTCGCGGGTAGGCGTGCGCCGGCCGACCACGGCGCACGCGCTGGCCTGCGCCTGGGGTGCCCACGGCGTCCAACCGCTGCTCGACTGGCTCGGCATACCTCGGGTGCATCAGCTCAGTCGGGAGACCGTGCTAGACAAGATCGCGCCCACCGATCTCAACGGCCTCGTTCTGCTCGATCTGCCTGATCACGACTCGACCGAGGTTGACCATCGAGTCGAGGTCGAGCGGTTGGTCAAGTTGGTCGACGTACTGATCTGGGTGATGGACCCGCAGAAGTACGCCGATTCGGTGGTGCACGAGCGGTATCTGCGTCCGCTGGCCAGTCACGCTGCGGTCACCTTGATCGTGTTCAACCAAGTAGATCTGCTTAGCGCCGGGGCTACGCAGCAATGCCTGGCCGATCTGAAGCGGTTGCTTGCCGAGGACGGGCTGGACCACGTCAGTGTGCTTCCCACATCCGCCGAGACCGGAGTGGGGTTGGCCGACTTGCGTGCTGTCCTCGCTACCCAGGTCACGCAAAAGCGTGCTGCGGGTGCCCGACTTACGGCCGACATCGTGAACGCGGCCACCCGGCTGGCAAAGCACTGCGGGGATCCCGATCAAACCCCGGAGCTGTCGCCGAGCGACCGCCGGGTGCTGGTCGAGGCGCTGGCGGACGCGGCCGGTGTACCGGCGATCGTGGACGCGGTAGCCGCCGCCCATGTGCATCGGGCCACTCGAGCCACCGGCTGGCCGGTCACCAGATGGATCCGGCGCCGACACCCGGATCCATTGCTGCGACTTCAGCGAGATCGTCCGGTCGTCTCCGAAGAGCCGCAGGCGCAACCCACGACCACGCCGGCACACATCCAGCAGGCGCAACTCGAGACGGCGCTGCGCCAGATCGCCGACCGGGTGTCCACGGGTCTGCCGGCAAGCTGGGCCGGGCCGGCCCGCGCCGCGGCCAGGGCGTCCAGTCGCGAACTCCCGCTCGCGCTTGATCGCGCCGTACTCGAGACCGATCTCGAGATGGACGACCCGCCCGGCTGGTGGCGGTGGGCCCGCACCGCCCACTCGGTGTTCTTCACCATCGGCGCGGTGGGCGCGGTCTGGCTGGTCCTGCTGGCCATCGTCGGGTTCCTCCAGCTGCCGGACCGAGCCACCCCCGAGCTCGGCAACCTGCCGTTGCCCACACTGATGCTGCTCGGCGGAGCGCTGGCCGGAGCCCTGTTCGCCGCGGTGTTTCGCCGGATCGCCGTGCATGGCGGACGGCGACGAGCCCGGCATGCGCAGAATCGTCTCCACGCCGCGGTCGGCGACATCGCCGACCGGCTGGTGCTAACCCCAATAGCGGAGGAGCAGGACCGCTACCGGCAGGCCTGCGAGCACCTGGCGGTCGCCGCACATCCGGATGGGTCGACCGCGATTCTCATTCCAGCACGGGTGAATAACTGACGCGCGCGTCATCCACAGGCCCGTAGTTGTCCCCAGATCGTCGTTCAGCTCTGGCCGTCGGTTGCCCGCCGCCGGAAGGGTTGGGACAGGCGGCCAGCAGGTCGCAACGGACACGAGACTGGGACCGAAGATGGCTGAAATTCCGATTGCGGTCGTGGGCAACGTCGCGACGAGCGTTCA
>DATAFN010000257.1:0-6657 GCA_036257435.1 Actinomycetes bacterium | reverse complement strand
CATATGCAACCAGGGCCGCCCGAACAGCTCCGGTCGGTACAGCGATATCTTGGCCACCGGGTCCGGGTCAGTCCGGCCGATCAGCCGCGTGGCGTGCAGCGCCAGCCGCTGGCGCAGCCGGTGACCGTGGTCGAGGATCCGCAGCCGCATCTCAGCCCGACCCCCGCAGCGCGCGCAAGCCGGCGTCGAGCCGCTCGCTCGCGGCACCGACCGCGGCTGTCAGTGTCATCTCGAAGATCGCATCCTCGCTGCAGCCGCTGGCCATCAGGTCCTCGATGTCGGCATCGGTGATCCGATAGGACGAATCGCGCACCTTTGCCACATAGTCGCGCCACGGATCGGGAACCCCGGCGCCATGGAACGCCGAGGCGCGCGTTTCCAGATCCGTCGAGCCGGCGCAAGTCAGCACCGCGCGGCGTAGATCAGCGACCCGGTCGGCGTGGGTAGCCGCTGCCGGTTCGGGTGTTCTGGCCATTCCAAACAATGCCGTTGGTCTCCCTCTGGCGCGAATGTATCCGGTAGTCGTGTGTCGGAACAGGTCGCGGCAGCGGCTACGTACGCCGCCCGCTCTTAATCCGCGGGTTCGGGTTCGAGTCCCTGGCGGCGCACCCTCTGTACCCCCAGTGACTGGGGCGGACTGTAGCGGCCTGGTTCCAGTGCGTGCAGAGGTAAAGGACTCACTCCATGGCGGCGACGAGCGCCCGCACCAGACCATCGTCGACCTCGGGCAGCAGGTGTCCGTACCGGTCGATCGTCGTGGTGATCGACTCGTGGCCCAGGCGCCGCGAGATCGCCGGTAGCTGCACGCGGTGTCAAAGGGGTGTCAAGAACGGAGCATGATCAATACGCTGATCTCCATAATGATCAAAGCCCCTAACCATACGAGCAGGTGAGAGGCTTGATTGATTGGGGTGAGTGACGGGACTTGAACCCGCGACACCCGGGACCACAACCCGGTGCTCTACCACCTGAGCTACACCCACCAAGAACCGCGTCGCTGCGGCGGAGCCAGTGTACCGGGCCGCGCGGGCCGATTGTGCATCCTTAGTCCGGCAAGATCGCGGGCGGCCCGTCCGAGGTGGCGGGCGCCTCTGAAGTGGTGGCTGGCAGGTCCGGCAGGGGAGCCGGACTCATCTCGGCGCTGATCGCCCGGACCTCGTCGGTGTCCGGGCCGGGTTGCGGTATGAAGATCGCGCGCCGGTAGAACCGGAGCTCGGTGATGCTGTCCTTGATATCGCCGAGCGCGCGATGGTTGCCGGTCTTCTCCGGGCTGTTGAAGTAGACCCGTGGGTACCACCGCCGGACCAGTTCCTTGATGCTCGATACGTCCACCATCCGGTAGTGCAGGTGCCCCTCCAGCGTGGGCATGTCACGCGCCAGGAACCCGCGATCGGTGGCGACCGAGTTCCCGGCCAGTGGCGCCCGACGCACGGTGGGTACATACGCCTTGATGTACTCGAGCGCGCGCTGCTCCGCCTCGGCCAGGCTCACCCCGCGATCGAGCTCGGCCAGCAGTCCAGACGACTGGTGCATGGTCCGGACGACCTCGTCCATCTGATCCACGGCCGACTGTGGCGGTTTGATCACGATGTCCACACCCTCGCCGAGGATCTCCAACTCGGCATTGGTGACCAGCACGGCGAGCTCGATCAGCGCATCCTTGTCCAGATCGAGGCCGGTCATCTCGCAGTCGATCCAGACCAGGTAGTCCGTCATACCGAAACCCTAAGGGGAACGACGATCACCGGTCGCTGGGTGGCCAGCCCACGTGCTCACGCTCGCCGGGCGCGGCGGCCGGCTGCCTGCGCTCCGGATGCCAGCTCAAGTCGGACGGCCATGCCGGCATGGACGGCAGCCGGTGCGGCTCGTCGGCGATCGGCTGTGGGGCAAGGAACGGCTCTAACGCCGGCTCCGGCCGCTCCTCAGTGGGCCTTGGGGGGTCTGGCCACTCGCCGGTGTCCTGCCGCTCGGCTGCCAGCGTCGCGGGCTCTTGCCACTCGCCGGTGTCCTGCCGCTCGGCTGCCGGCGTCGCGGGCTCCTGCCACTCGCTGGCGGGCATGGGGGGCTCCGGCCACGCTCCGGCGAGCCCGGCGGACTCCGGCGCCTCCTGCCATTCGGCCTCGATCGGATCCAGGGCTTCCGCCTCCAGGGGCTCGAGCTGGTGGACCGGCTCCAGGTTGGGCAGCGCGATCTTGCCCAGCCGAACCACCCAGATGACCACCACGCCCAGCACGAGGATCGAGATCATCACCACGATCGCGTTCAGCACCGAACCACCGGTTGCGATGAGGAAGATCGGCACCAGCACCAGGGCGAAGATCCCCCAGTGCAGGCAGTCCCGGACGGCTTCGGGCAGTTCAGCGCGGCGCCGGGGCAGCCGGATCAGCCGCCTGCGCAGGGCCGGAGTCTCGTCCGGGCCGTGCTGCTCATATCCCTCGTCGTAGTCGTCGGCCGAGAGCATCTGGTGGGCCGGGTAATCGCTGCGTGCGTCGACCGGCTCTGCCGGGTGGTCCGGCTCCGGCCAGTCGTCAGGCATCGGCGGAGAGCCGTGTGGCGGTGGGTAGTCCTGCGCACGCTCCGCCGAGCGCCACGGGGCGGGCTCGTGGTAGAGCTGCCCTACCCAGCCGGTGTGCGCATCGTCCGGCTCGAACCACTGTTCATCGTCGGTCCAGGCCGGAACCGGATGAACCGGGTGCTCCTTGCCGTGAGCTGCGCGATGGCGGTGCTTGGACCGCCGGCGGGACGTTGGCACAGCGTCACAGCTTAAGGCCGCCGCACCCAGGCCGCACCGGGGATCTCAGAGCCGGCCGGAAAGAGTGACTCAGATCACCAGCCCGCAGCGGCACCAATCGCCTGCAGTCGCGCCCTGGTCGGCTCGTCGCACAGCGCGCCGATGACACCGGCCTGGTACGCCTGGCGCGCGGTGGTGCCGAGCTGGTCGAGCTGGGCGTACTCGCGACTGAGGTCGGTATCGAACATCGCCGGATCGTCGGTGTTGATCGTGCACGCCACGCCGGCCGCGACCATCTGCGGCATCGGATGGACCGCCAGCGAGGGGACGACTCCGGTCCGCACGTTGGAGGTTGGGCAGACGTCGCAGCCGATACGACGGTCGGCCAACTCGGCCAGCAGGTCGGGATCTATGGCCGCGCCGATGCCGTGCCTGATCCGGCTCGCGCCCAGCGCCTCAACCGCATCCCGCACCGCGATCGGCCCCGTCGACTCGCCGGCGTGCGGCACCGAGCCGAGCCCACCATCGCGCGCGATCGCGAAACACCGGGCCCAGTCCGTCGCGGGAGAGTGCGCCTCATCGCCGCCGAGGCCGAGACCGACCACGCCGCGGTCGGCATGCTTGAGCGCGTAGCGGATCATCGGTTCTACCTCGGCCGGGTCGAGCTGCCGGCCGATGTCGGGGGTCAGCCGCACCTCGATGCCGTACTCCTGCTGCGCCTGCGCTGCTCCATCGCAGTAGCCGTTGAATATCTCGTCCGGGTCGATGCCACGGACGATGCGCTCGAACGGCGAGAAGATGCCCTCCAGATAAACCGCACCGTGACCGGCCGCCTCAGCTGCGTAGTCGTGCACGATCTGCTGGTAGTCCCGGGCGCTCTGCAACACGTTCGTGGTCAGCATCCAGATCTCGATGAAGTGCGCGAAATCGCGGAACTGGTAGAACTGCGCGGCCTCGGCCTCGGTCTCGAAGGGCAGGCGCAGGCCATTGCGCCTGGCGATTGCGAGCAGGGTTGCCGGGCGGATCGCGCCTTCCAGATGGACGTGCAGCTCGATCTTGGGGACTGCGGGAGGCGTCACGCCGGTGACCCTAGCGCGCCGAACCGGGCGTACAGCTCCAGGTAGGTTTCCGCGTTTCGGTCCCAGGTATACCCGGCCGCCACCGAGTCCCGGCCCGCTGCGCCCAGTCGTTGCCGCAGTTCCGGATCGTCGCGCAGCTCGGCGAGCGCCTTGGCCAGCGCGGCTGGATCGTCCGGTGGCACCAGCAGGCCGGCGGGGCCCGTAGTGCCGCCAGGCCCCGCCGCCCCGGCCGCGCCGTTGCCGATCAGCTCGGCCAGAGCCGGCAGCTGGCTGGCCACCACCGGCCGTCCGAGCGCCATCGCCTCGACCGGTTTGAGCGGAGTGACCAGCCGGGTCACCCGGGCATCGGTGCGCGGTATGACGAAGATGTCCAGCGCCGCATGCGCGGCGAGCGCCTGGTCATGCGGCACCCGGCCGGACAGCGTGACCTGGCCGGCCAGGCCGAGCGCCGCCGCCTGTGCGCGCAAGGCGGCTCGATCCGGCCCCTCGCCGACCAGCAGGACATGCACCGGAGCGCCCGCCTCGCGCAGCAGCGCGGCCGCGGCGAGGAGCGTGCCGAAACCCTCGTAGCTGTTGAGTGTGGAGACCGAGCCGACCACGACCGCGCCATCCGGTATGCCGTGCGCCCGGCGAAAGCCGGTGCCGTCCGGCCGCGCGGTCAGCAGCGCGCCATCCACGGCATTGGGCGCCAGCACGATCCGGTCGGCCGGCACGCCGCGCGCGACGATATCGCTGCGCATCGTCGCGGACAGCGTCACCACCGCGTCGGCGGCGCGCATCACACTGGTCTCCCGAGCCCTGGCTAGCTCGTAGCGCTGGCTGCCGGCGGCCGACCGGTCGCCCGGTCCGAGCCTGGCCACCCAGGTCTCCTCGAGGAAGCCGCGCACCTCGTAGACGACCGGCAGCCCGGTTCGGTCCCGGACCGCGAGCGCCACGGCACCGTTGCGGTGATCGCTGGCAGCGTGCAGCAGCGCCGGGCGCAGCCGTCCGGCCAGGGCTGTCGCGTCCCTTACCGCACGGTCGAGTCGGGCATCGGCGGTGGCCGGGATCGGCCCGTCCGGGAGCAAGCGGTGGTACGCGATGCCGTCGACGCGCTCCTCCGCGGGCGCGGCAACGAACCCCTGGAGCGCCGGCCAACCCCAGGACGTGACCACGTGCGGCTCGAGTCCGAGCGCACGCTGGGCGGTCGCGATCCGGTGGGTGCGCACGGTGTAGCCGGCCGAGATGTATGGCAGCGCATTCGTCACCAGGTGCAGAATCCGGCCGGGCGCGGGCGCGACCGGCTCGGGAGGCGCAGCATCCGCGCGCGTGACCGGCGCCAGCGCCGCCAGCTCACCCTGATATCTGGCCAGCAGCCGGTCGGCGCTGCGGCCGCCGGCGGGGCCAAGCACCCGCAACCGCTCGACCGCGGCGCCGATCCGGCCGGCTCGGTAGTCCAGCTTGGCCTTGGCAATCTCTACCTTCGGCGTGCCGTCCAGCCCGGCCACGAGCGCGGCCGCCTCGCGCAGGCGTTCGGCGGCGGCAAGCACCACTGCGGTCCGCACCCGGGCGTTGACGCGCTCGGTTTCGGCGAGCTGGGCGCATCCGGCCGCCACCGGGCCGGTCCGGCCGGCCCGCAAACCGACCAGCGCAGCGGTCGCCGGCGCGAGCCGGCGTAGCGGCGCGAAATCGAGCACCGGTGCCGCCCGGCGGGCTAACCCAGCGGGGAGCAGCTGGCTGGCCACAACTACCAGCCGATCCGGATCATTGCGATACCACGAACTGACGACCCGGCCGGCCCGGATCGGGTGTCGGACGGCGCCGGCCAGCCGGCTTCGGCGTGGCGTCGCCATGCTGCTCCTCGAGGTCGGCCGGCGTCCGGGCTGCGACGAGTCTACGAGGCGCCGAGAACTCGGCAGGCTGTCGGAGGGTTTGCTGAGCAGCGTCACGTGGCCTGGATCAATCCGGTCATCGCCGCCGAACGGATGGCTGTGCGGTGCCTGTACGACCGAAGGCTGTTCGATCTGAACGAGCTTTCCCGGGCCTCGGCCGTCCACCCAATCACAACTGGACAAGCCGCACTCTGCTGCCGGCGCCCGGCCGACCACTCTGTCGTCGTGATCGGCAGGTGGACGCGACCAACCATGATGCGCTCGCGTCCGTCATCGCCCCATTGGTGGACCTCGAGGAGTCCGTCTGGGGCATAACAGTCCCGGCGACGGGACTCGTCCTAGTCCCAGCCGGTGACGTGGTGGCTGGTGACGTGAGATGAGTCGGGGCACCGGGATGGGATCGAGCCGCGAGCCTTCAGCTGCTTCACGGCCGATCGTCGAACCTGAGCACCCCTACTGGCCGCAGCCGGCGGTGGGCTGGAATGCTCCTGGTATGGACGATCGCGATCTGATCAGCCGGATCAATGACCTGGTGCGCGAGGAGCACGAACTGCGCGAGCGCACCTCACCGCAGGGGCTGGACGAGACCGAGCGCCAGCGGCTGGAGGCGCTGGAGGAAGCGCTGGACCAGTGCTGGGATTTGCTGCGGCAGCGCCGCGCCAAGCAGGAGTACGGCGAGAACCCGGACGAGGCTCGCACCCGACCAACCACTCAGGTCGAGGGCTACCTGCAGTGAACCGGGTAGTGGCCTGATCCGGTTGAGAGCGCGCATCGCCTCGAGGTTGGCGAGGAATCGAGCGCGCCTCCCTGTGCATACTCTGGCGCGGATTGGCGCCTAGACTTCCGTAACTGTCGGCGCCTCCGGCATGATCACGGAACGCTGCGTTCGGAGATGCGCACCCAAGTATCCGTGATCACGCATTCGATCACCTAGATACCGTGATCACGGAATCCCAGGGTGCGATTCGACCGGATC
>DATAFN010000167.1:0-9158 GCA_036257435.1 Actinomycetes bacterium | reverse complement strand
CCGGCCGGCCACCACGAGCACGACCTCGTCGCTGGCGGCCGCGATCCGCTGGTTGAGCCAGCCGAGCTCGTCCCGGAACCGGCGGCCCGACGCCGTGTCCGGCACGATGCCGAGTCCGGTCTCATTGCTCACCCCGACCAGCGGCACGGTGGTCGCCGTCCAGCTGTCGACCAGCTCGTCGATGCGGTTCGTGACCCTGGCCTGGGCGGCGCCGCGGTACCAGTCCTCGTCATTCCAGGCGCCCGCCTCGTCCATGACCGCGGCCAGCCACAGCGTGAGGCAATCGACCAATACCGGCCCGGTCGCCTCGGCGAGCACGCCGACCAGGTCGCTGGTCTCGACCGTGCGCCAGTGTGCGGGCCGGGCCGCGCGATGGGCAGCGACCCGCTCGGCCCATTCCGGGTCGTCGGGCCGCTGACCGGAGGTTGCCACGTAGGTGACCGCGCTCGTCCGACCGAGCCGGCGCTCGGCCGCCGCGGACTTCCCGGACCGGGCCCCGCCAAGCACCAGGACCCGTTGGCCGGGATTTGTGGTCATGGGCCGATACTCTCCCACCGAGTAGGGGAGCACGCGGACGCGGAGGTGCGGGCCATGTCGTGGAGCTGGCGGTACGAGGGCGCCGATGGCGAGCCGATCGAGGCGAGCGAGCTACCCACGCCCGAGTTCCCGACTCAGGCGGACGCGGAGAGCTGGCTCGGCGAGAACTGGCGGGACCTGCGCGACAGCGGGGTAGAGCAAGTCACGCTGCTCAACGGCGACGTCATCGTGTACGGCCCGATGGGGCTGCGCCCAGAGAGTTAGCCCGTCACGCGCCTCGGTTGCGGACAACCCCGAGTTCGTAATCACGGAAACCGGGGCGCGCCTCGCCGTGATCACGGAGATCCGGGCGCGCAAAACCGGGGTTACGGGCGGCGGCGTGGGCTGCGCGTCCGAGCCGGATCACGCACGATAACCGGATCGAACAACTCGTCGATCGCCTGCATGAGCTCGGGCTCCAGCCGCACCCCGGCCGCCTTGACGTTCTCGGTCACCTGCTCGGGCCGGGACGCTCCGATGATCGCCGCGGACACGTTCGGGTTCTGCAGCACCCAGGCGACCGCCAGTTGGGCCATGCTCAGCCCGGCCTGATCCGCCAACGGCCGCAGCTTCTGCACCCGGGTCAGCACCTCGTCGGTTAGCCATTCCTCGATGAACTCGGCACCGCCGGCTTCGTCGGTAGCTCGCGATCCGGTCGGCGGCGGTTGGCCCGGCAGGTATTTCCCGGTTAGCACACCCTGCGCGATCGGCGACCAGACGATCTGGCCGATGCCCAACTCGGCGCAGGTCGGAATGACCTCAGCCTCGATGACCCGCCACAGCATCGAGTACTGCGGCTGGCTGGACACCAGGTTGACGCGCAACTCCTCGGCCAGCTTCGCGGCCGCTCTGATCTCGTCGGCGCGCCACTCCGACACACCGATGTACAGCGCCTTGCCGGCCCGCACGATGTCGGCGAACGCCTGCATCGTCTCCTCGAGCGGCGTCGAGTAGTCGTACCGGTGCGCCTGGTAGACGTCGACATAGTCGGACTGCAGCCGGCGCAACGAGCCGTTGATCGACTCCATCAGGTGCTTGCGGGACAGCCCCCGGTCGTTCATGCCGTCGCCGGTCGGCCAGTACACCTTCGTGAGGATCTCCAGCGACTCCCGGCGTTGTCCGACCAGCGCCCGGCCGAGTACAGCCTCGGCGCGGGTGGCCGCGTAGACATCAGCCGTATCGAAGGTGGTGATGCCTTCGTCCAGGGCGGCGCGCACGCAGGCCAGCGCGGCTTCTTCCGCGACCTGGGAACCGTGGGTGACCCAGTTGCCGTAGGCGATCTCGCTGACCATCAGGCCGCTGCGCCCGAGGTGCCGGAACTCCATGGCGCGAGCCTATGCCACTCCGATCAGGGCGAACGTCAGTGCCTGATCGGGACGACCGTATCCCCGCGCTTCAGCTGCGGCTTGGGAAAGCGCATCCGGCGGATCATCAGGCTGCGGGTGAGCGCGTAGAACCCGACCCCGCGCGTGCTCTGGCCCGGGAAGTTCGCGGCGAGCTCGGACCTGAGCCGGCGGTTCAGGAAGATCGAGTCGACGGCGATGAGCAGCATCATGCCGTAGAACGCCAGCGAGGCCACGAGCCCCAAGGTCGCGCTCCGGGCGCCGAACGAGCTGATCAGGAAGCTCACCAGCGCCGCCGGCAGGAAGTACTCGGCGACCGACCGGCGCGAGTCGACCACATCTCGTACGTAGCGGCGCACCGGTCCCTTGTCCCTGGCCGGCAGGTACTTGTCGTCGCCGCTGGCCATCGCGTCGCGCACGCCGGCGCGACGCAGTCGCGCCTCCTCGCGCTGCCGGCGCACCGCGTCTTTGCGATCCTTGGGCGGGCCACCAAGCGGTCGGCGATACGGCTGGGCATCCCGCCGTTTGGGTGTTGGCCGCCCCTTCCCACCCTGCTTGACCTGCCCGTCGTTGGCGCTCGCCGGGTCGGCCGTGGTGTGGTCCGAAGAAGCGGGCTCGGTAGATGTGCGGCGTCGAAACACGCAATAAGGGTACGAGATGACTCCCGTCTTGCTACTAGGTCGGCTTACTGTGGAGATCGCATCGACACGAAGGGGCAGGCGCACATCGATGAGCCTCATGAAACGAATGGCGATGATCTTCAAGGCCAAGGCCAACAAGGCCGTCGACCGGATGGAAGATCCTCGCGAAACCCTCGACTACTCCTACCAGCGTCAGCTCGAGTTGCTGCAGAAGGTCCGCCGCGGTGTTGCCGATGTGGCGACCTCGCGGAAGCGACTGGAGCTGCAGATCAACCAGCTCGAACAACAGGCCGACAAGCTCGAGAGCCAGGGCCGCCAGGCGCTGGCCGCCGGGCGCGAGGATCTGGCCAGGGAGGCGCTGACCCGCCGGTCCGGCGTGCACCAGCAGCTGGCCGACCTGCAGGGCCAGTACGCAAACCTGCAGGCTGAGGAAGAGAAGCTCACCACCGCCTCGCAGCGGCTGCAGGCCAAGATCGAGGCGTTCCGTACCAAGAAAGAGACGATCAAGGCCACGTACACCGCGGCGGAGGCGCAGACCAAAATCAACGAGGCGTTCTCCGGCGTGTCCGAGGAAATGAGCGACGTAGGCCTGGCCGTCCAGCGGGCCGAGGACAAAACGCTGCAGATGCAGGCCAGGGCCGGGGCCATCGACGAGTTGATCAGCTCTGGCGTCCTCGACGACGCGTCTGGCACCGCCAAGGACGACATCGCGGCGGAGCTGGAGCGGATGTCCAGCTCGTCCGAGGTCGAGCTGGAGCTGGCTCGCATGAAGAAGGAGCTCACCGGCGGCGAGGCGCCCAAGGAGATTGGCTCGGCCGAGGGCGGCGCGCAGGCCGGGATGGGGGAGGCGCAGTCGGCCGAGCGGGAGGAGACCCGGTGATCGTTCGGATCATGGGCGAGGGGCAGTATCAGATCGACGACGGTGACGCTGACGCGCTCAACGCGCTCGACTCGGCGCTCACCGCCGCGATCGACTCCGGCGACGAGACCGCGTTCCAGACCGCGCTGTCCGCGCTGCTGGACAAGGTTCGCGCGGTCGGCACCGGGCTGCCCGACGACACGCTCGAGCCCAGCGACGCCGTGCTGCCGGCCGCGGACGCCGCCCTTGGTGAAGTGGTCGCGATGCTCGGCGACGAGGGACTCGTACCGGGCTGAGCCGATGCCGGCCACGGTCGTGCTCCGGGTGCCAGCGGCCGGCCGGCCGGGCACTCGTACTCCCGGGTGGCCGGGCACCCATACCGCCGGCACCCATACCGCGGGCCGGCTAAGCATCCCCGGCGCCGGCCGGCCGGGCACGTGGACGACGAGCAGGACGTTGGCAGCGATATGAGCAAGTCGCGGATCCGACCCGACCGTGGGCTCGTCACCCGCATGCTGGCGACGATGTTCCTGCTCGGTCTGGTGTACGTGATCTTTGTGGTGGCCCTGTCCTACTCGGGCTTCCCCTGGTACCTGGTGCTGCTGATCGCCGGTGGCCTGTTCCTCGCCCAGTACTACTTCAGCGATCGGATCGCGCTCTACGCGATGCACGCGCGCGAGGTCAGCCCGGCCGAGGCACCGGAACTGCACGCGATCATCGACCGGCTGGTCGCGCTGACCGATGCGCCGAAACCGCGAGTCGCGATCGCCGATTCAGACCTGCCGAACGCGTTCGCCACCGGACGCAGCCCGCGAAACTCGGTGGTGTGCGTGACGACCGGGCTGCTGCGCCGGCTCGAGCCTGCCGAGCTGGAAGGTGTGCTGTCGCACGAGATAGCACACGTCGCGCACAAGGACGTCGCGGTCATGACGGTCGCGTCGGTCCTCGGCGTGCTGGCCGGGTTCCTGACCAGGATGTTCCTGTACACCCGGATGCCGATCGGCCGCAGCCGTGACTCGAACAACACGGCCATCGCGTTCTTCGTGGTGGTGATCGTGAGCGCGTTGGTCTACGCGGTCAGCTTCGTGCTGATCAGGGCGCTGTCCCGCTATCGCGAGCTGGCGGCCGACCGGACCGGCGCGATGGTGACCGGGGCGCCGTCCCAGCTCGCTTCGGCGCTGGTCAAGGTGTCCGGCGAGATGGCCCGGATCCCGACCCGGGACCTCCGTGCGGCCGAGCCGTTCAACGCGTTCTTCTTCGTGCCGGCGCTGTCATCCGGATTCAGCCTGTCCACGCTGTTCGCAACCCATCCGCCGCTGGAGGTGCGGCTGGACCGGCTTGGCCAGCTGTCTGCCCAGCTGGGTGGTCCGGCGTGACCGTCCGGCCGGAACTCCGGTCGAAGTAGGCTCGCCGAGTGGGCTTCCTGGACGCGTTGCTCGGCCGCAGCAAGGTCAAGCGCGCCGACCTCGACCAGCTGTTCGCGGTGCCGTCGGCCGCGCTCACGCTGGCGACGGCCGGGTTCAACCCGACCGGGATCGGTTCGGTATGCTTCCGGGCCAGCGAGGGTGGCGCATTCGCGCAGACCGAGGCCGAGATCAGGGCGCTGCTGGACGTGGACGCCGGACCCCCGGTCGAGCTGACCAAGGACTCGTACGGTTACAGCTGGCTGGTGGTCAGGCACGACCCGGAGGACATCTCCGGGCTGGTTACCGATCTGCATGCGATCAACCTGTCGCTGCAGGATGCCGGGTTCGGCCCGTCGTTGCTGTGCTCGCTGATCGTGTTCGACGGCACCGTCAACAACGACCCACGCCGGCTCGGACTGGTGTATCTGTACAAGCGGGGGACGTTCTACCCATTCGTCCCGCTGCCGGGCACCGACCAGCGCCGCGACAACGCGGTCGAGCTGCAGGTCCGTGCGCTGCTCACCGACGATCTGCGGATCGAGCCCGATCTGTCCCGCTGGTTCCCGGTCTGGGGCGCGCCGGGGCTGGTGGACTAGTCCTTCGCGACGGTTCCCGGCAGCGACAGCATCCGGCTCAGCGCAGCCCTGGCGTAGTGCGCGGTTCGCTCGTCCACGGTGATCCGGTTCACCACGGTGCCGTCCACCAGCGACTCCAGCACCCAGACCAGATGCGGCAGGTCGATCCGGTTCATCGTCGAGCAGTAGCAGACGTTGCGGTCGAGGAACACCACGGTCTTGTCCGGGTGCCGGTTGGCTAGCCGCTGGACCAGGTTGAGCTCGGTGCCGACCGCCCACGCGGAGCCGGCGGGGGCCGCGTCGATGGTCCGGATGATGTACTCGGTGGAGCCGATCAGATCGGCACTGCTGACCACCTCGTGCCGACACTCGGGATGGACCAGCACGGTCACGCCGGGGACGCGCTCCCGGACGTCGCGCACCGAGTCCAGCGTGAACCGACCGTGCACCGAACAGTGACCGCGCCAGAGGATCATCGTTGCGTTCTGGAGCTGCTCGGTGGTCAGCCCGCCATCCGGCTTGTGCGGGTCGTAGGGCACGCAGTCGTCCAGGGCCAGTCCGAGCTCGCGCACCGCGGTGTTCCGGCCGAGGTGCTGGTCGGGCAGGAACAGCACCTTCGTGCCTTGCTCGAGCGCCCATTCCAGGGCGCGTCTGGCGTTAGACGAGGTGCAGATCGTGCCGCCACGCTTGCCGGTGAACGCCTTGATGTCCGCCGAGGAGTTCATGTAGCTGACCGGGATCGTGACGTCCGCGATGCCGGCCTCGGCCAGCACATCCCAGCAGTCCTCGACCTGGTCGAACGTGGCCATATCGGCCATCGAGCAGCCGGCCGCGAGGTCTGGGAGGATCACCTGCTGGTGCGGCGCGGTCAGGATGTCGGCCGACTCGGCCATGAAGTGCACGCCGCAGAACACGATGTAGGGCGACTGCGGCCGGGCCGCGGCCTGCTGGGCGAGCTTGAACGAGTCGCCGGTCACGTCGGCGAACTGGATCACTTCATCGCGCTGGTAGTGATGACCGAGCACGAACAGCTGGTCGCCGAGTGCCGCCTTGGCCGCCTTGGCGCGGTCGACCAGCGTCGGATCGGCTGCTGCCGGCAACCCGCCCGGACACTCCACTCCGCGTTCGGAAAACGGGTCGGTGCCGCGCCCGAGCAGTAGCAGCGGGACCGGCGAGGGCCGCCAGCCGTGGTCGGTAACGGATGAGTCAGTGGTGATGGTCACCAGGTGCCTCCCAAGTACTAGCTATCGATCGTCGCATACCGGGGCTTGGCGACCCCACTACGCTCTGTCAGAGCAGCGGGTTGACCACGTACAGGTCGTAAGGGTGCGCGTTCGGGCGGGACGCACGCCACGCCCTCGCGCCTAGGGTTGGCTCCCGTGCGGGTCCTGATTGCGCCGGACAAGTACGCCGGCACGCTGACCGCGATCGAGGCCGCCCGGGCGATCGCGGCCGGCTGGCGAGCCAGCCGGCCGGACAACGAGCTCGACCTGGCACCGCTGTCCGACGGCGGGCCCGGGTTCGTCGACGTCCTGCACCGCGCGCTCGGTGGAGAGATCACCCGGGTCGAGGTGACCGGGCCGCTCGGCGACCGGGTTGTTGCCCCAGTGCTTCGCGCCGGCGAGCGGACGTACCTGGAGTCGGCCAGCGCATGTGGACTCGACCTGCTGCCGCCGGGCCAGCGTGATCCGGAGGCGGCCGGCACGTACGGCGTCGGTGAGTTGCTCGGCGCCGCGCTCGACTCGGCGGCGACCGAGATCGTCGTGGGACTCGGGGGTTCGGCCAGCAACGACGGCGGCGCCGGATTGCTGGCTGCGCTCGGGGCCGAACCGGTCGCCGTGCTGCGTGGTGGCGGTGCCGGGCTGGCCGAGCTGACCGCGGTCGATCTGGCCAAGGCGCATGACCGCATTGCCGAACGGCCCGTGATCGCCGCCACCGACGTGGACAATCCGCTGCTCGGCCCGCAGGGCGCGACCGCCGTGTACGCGCCGCAGAAGGGCGCGGGCCAGGCTCAGGTCGCACGGCTGGAGGCGGCACTTGCGCGCTGGGTGGGGTTGACCGGCGGCGAGCAGGTGGCCGCCCGGCCCGGCTCCGGCGCGGCCGGCGGGCTCGGTTACGGACTGTTCCTGCTCGGCGCGGCCAGGGTCCCCGGCATCCAGTTGGTGCTCGATGCCGTTCGGCTGGCCGAGCGAGTCGACCAGGCCGATCTCGTGATCACCGGTGAGGGTGCGCTCGATTGGCAGTCGGTGCGCGGCAAGGTGGTGGCCGGAGCCGCCTGGACCAGCCAGCGAGCCGCCAGGCCGTGCGTCGTGCTGGCCGGGTCGATCGAGCTTGGCCGCCGGGAGATCGCGTCGATGGGAGTGGACGCCGCCTACTCGATCACGGAGTTGGCCGGGTCGGCGGCTGCGGCCCAAGCCGGCGCGGCCGAGCACCTGCGCGCCCTGGCCGCCCGGGTGGCCAGGACCTGGTCGCCGGCCTGACAGGGTGGGGAGTTGGCCCGACACGGCGTGCGGAGTTGGCCAGGCGCGGCTGCCGTGCGAGCATGGATAGCGGAATGTTCGGCCGTCCGGCCGGTGTTGAATCGGGCGGTCGACAGTACGTCCACTCAATGGGAGCAGCACATGACGGTCCAGCCCGACACGACGCAGAGCGGCATTCTGCTGACCGACGCGGCCGCGTCAAAGGTCAAGAGCCTGCTCGAGCAGGAGGGTCAGGAGGATCTCCGGTTGCGCGTCGCGGTCCAGCCCGGTGGCTGCTCCGGCCTGCGCTACCAGCTGTTCTTCGACGACCGGGAGCTCGACGGCGACATCGTGCGCGACTTCGGCGGCGTCGACGTGGTGACCGACCGAATGAGCGCGCCCTACCTGACCGGCGCCACCATCGACTTCGTGGACACGATCGAGGCGCAGGGCTTCACGATCGACAACCCGAACGCGAGCAACTCCTGCGCCTGCGGCGACTCGTTCCACTAAGGGCGCTTCGCCGATACGTACGGCTCCGGGGCGTGAGCCCGGCCATCCGGCTGGCTCGCGCCTCGTTGCATTCACCGTGGTCTAGGGTTTCGCTGTTCTTACGAGGCGCCGTCTGGGCCGACTGGGGAGAAGCGCGCCATGCACATTGCCGTGACCGGCTCCATCGCCACCGATCACCTCATGCGGTTCCGGGGCAAGTTCCGTGACTCGCTGGTCGTGGACCAGCTCGACAAGATTTCGTTGTCGTTCCTGGTCGAGGACCTCGAGGTTCGGCGTGGTGGAGTAGCCGCCAACATCGCGTTCGGAATGGGCTGTCTGGGGTTGCGACCGGTGCTGATCGGTGCGGTCGGGTCCGACTTCGTGGTGGATTACCGGTCCTGGCTCAACCGGCACAACGTCGACACCGAAGCGGTGCACATCTCGGAGCTGCGGCACACCGCCCGGTTCGTCTGCACAACCGACGACGACAACGCGCAGATCGCGTCGTTCTACGCCGGCGCGATGAGCGAGGCCCGCGACATCGAGCTGTTGCCGGTCGCGGATCGGCTCGGCCGGATCGACCTGACCGTGATCAGCGCGAACGACCCGGACGCGATGCTGCGGCACACCGACGAGTGCCGGACCCGCGGCTACCCGTTCGCGGCCGACCCGTCCCAGCAGTTGGCCTGGATGGACGGGGATGGCATCCGGTTGCTGGTGGACGGGGCGGCCTACCTGTTCACCAACGAGTACGAGGCGGCGCTGCTGGAGCAGAAGACCGGCTGGGGACCTGCCGACGTGCTGGAC
>DATAFN010000223.1:0-7481 GCA_036257435.1 Actinomycetes bacterium | reverse complement strand
ACGTTGGACGGGATGTGGGTGAAGACCATCGTCGGCAGCAACCCGATCCGGCCGGCCAGGCGGCCGGCCAGGATCGATGACGCGGCCTGTAGCAGCCTCGCCACGAAGAACACCGTGCCCATGGTTGAAGCGCTAGCGCCGAACGCTCGGCCGAACCAGAACACGATGAACGCCTGCACGATGAACCCGCCGGCGAACGCATCGAGCGCGAACAATGCCGCCAACCGGTGCACCAGCGGCGGGATCCGGTTGGTCGCGGATCTGGAGCCGCCGGCCGGCGCAGCCTGGGCCGGCGCGGTATGGGCCGGTTCAGCTTGGGCCGGTGCGGCCACGGCCGGTGCCTCGACCGCGGCACTAAGCCGGAGCGCGAGTAGTGCGGCACCGGCCGCGAGCACGGGGTAGGCCAGCAGCCAGCGCTGGTCCGCGGGAACGGCCGGCCAGAGATCGCGAAGCGCAGCGGGGACCGCCGCCAGCAGCGCCCCGGCCGCGCCGGCGAGGTAGGCGATCGCGTTGTACCGGCCGAACACCCGCACCCGGTCGGTCGGCGGTGCGGCCGCCATCATGGCCTGTTCCAGCGTGGTCATCGGACCGGACTCGTTGGGATCCGTGGACAGCGTTCCGGTCACCGCGGCCAGGACCAGCGCCCATAGCGAGTCGGTCACCGCGAACACCGCGCCGGCCAGGCCCATCACGGCGAGCAGGGCCAGGTAGCTCCACCGCCGGCCGATCCGGTCGGCGTACCGCCCAACCGCCAGGGAGCCCACCGCCATCCCGGCGATGATCGCGGCGAAGATCAGGCCGACTTGGCCCGGTGTCAGTCCGCTGGCCGCCAGGCTGGTACCGAGCAGGACCGAGCCGAACCCGTAGGCGAACGCCCGGAGGGCTTGAACGGCCAGGATCAACCGCAGATCGCGAGACATCCCGGTCACGCTATCCGCCGGATCCCACCGTTCCGGCAAGCCGCGACGAGCCGGCGTACTGACTCATGACCCGACGCGGTTGTACGATCAACGTCATGCGGAAGCAACAGCTCCTCGGCAAGCCGCGCTGACAGCGTCACATCGTCAGCGCGGGATCCCTTGCTTGCAAGGGATCTTTTTTGTTTCCCGATCTTGTTCCGAGCCTGGAAGGGAGGACGGACCGATGAAGGACCTACACCCGAGCGACGCCGACGAGCCCGGCGGGAACTGGCGCCGGCTGTGGGCGCGGCGACGCTTGTTCGAAGCCACCGGGCTGACCGCGCCTGATCCCGCCGGTGGCGATGACCGGCCCCGGAAGTACGTGGTCGGCATGTACGCCTACCCGTCCGGCGACCTGCACATGGGGCACGCCGAGACGTACTCGATCGTGGATGCGATCGCCCGCTTCGAGCGCCAGCGCGGGTTCAACGTGCTCAACCCGGTCGGCTGGGACTCGTTCGGTCTGCCGGCCGAGAATGCGGCGCGCCGCCGGAACCTGGACCCGAGAGCCTGGACCTACGCGAACATCGCCGTGCAGGCGGCGTCGTTCCGCCGGCTGGGCGTGTCCTTCGACTGGCGGACCCGGCTGCACACGTCCGATCCGGAGTACTACCGATGGAACCAGTGGCTGTTCCTGCGGCTGTTCGAGCGCGGCCTGGCCTACCGGGCAACCGCGCCGGTGAACTGGTGCCCGACCGACCAGACGGTGCTGGCCAACGAGCAGGTGATCGACGGGCGGTGTGAGCGGTGCGGCGATGAGGTGGTCGAGCGGCTGCTGACCCAGTGGTTCTTCCGGATCACCGCGTACGCCGATCACCTGCTGGACGACATGTCCCAGCTGGGCGGATGGCCGCGCGACATCCTGACCATGCAGCGCAACTGGATCGGCCGTGCCGTGGCGGAGGACGGCACGGTCAGCTACCGACTTCGGGACTGGCTGATCTCGCGGCAGCGATACTGGGGGACCCCGATCCCGATCGTGCACTGTCCGGACTGCGGGCTGGTGCCGGTGCCCGACGAGCAGCTGCCGGTTCGGCTGCCCGAGCTGACCGGGTCGGCCTTGCGTCCGGCCGGTGGGCTGACTCCGCTGGAGATGGCACCGGACTGGATTGCGACCACGTGTCCGGCCTGCGGCGGTCCGGCTAAGCGCGACCCCGACACGATGGACACGTTCGTCGATTCGTCCTGGTACTTCCTGCGCTACCCGAACCCGCATTACTCCGGCGGGCCGTTCGATCCGCGTGGGGTGGCGCGGTGGCTGCCCGCCGACGAGTACATCGGCGGCCGGGAACACGCGACCGGCCACCTGCTATACGCCCGGTTCATCACCAAGGTGCTCTACGACATGGGCCTGGTGCCGTTCACCGAGCCGTTTGTCCGGCTGACCAACCAGGGCCAGGTCATCATGGACGGCCGGGCGATGAGCAAGAGCCTGGGCAATCTGGTCGGCCTGGCGTCGCAGCTGGATGAGTACGGGCCGGACGGAGTGCGGGTCACCATGCTGTTCGCCGGCCCGCCGGAGGACGATATCGACTGGGCGGACGTGTCGCCGACCGGCTCGGTGCGCTGGCTGGGCAGGGTCCGGCAGCTGGCCGCCGACATCGGCCCCGCAGCCGGCCACGGATCAACGATTCCGGCGGCGGATCTCGAGCTGCGCATGTCGATCCACCGGCTGATCAGCCAAACGACCGAGGCGATGGAAACCCATCGCTTCAACGTCGCGGTAGCCCGGCTGATGTCGCTGACCGCGGTCTTGCGCAAGGCCGTGTTCGGTGCCGCCGGCGGCCGGCCCGGGCGCGTAGTCCGAGAGGGCGCGGAGGCGCTGGCCCGCATGCTGTCGTGCGTGGCGCCATACACCGCCGAGGAGGCCTGGGCCGCGCTCGGCGGCGAGCCGTCGGTGCTCGCGGCCGGCTGGCCGGAGTTCGATCCGCAGCTCGTTGCAGAACAGACCGTCACCTGCGTGATCCAGGTCAACGGGATGGTACGCGACCGGCTGCGGGTGCCGCCGACGATCGGTGCGGACGAGCTGCGGACCCTGGCGCTGCGCTCGCCGAAGGTGATCCGCGCGCTGGCCTCGTCGGCGGTGGGCGACGTCGTGGTCCGACCGCCCCGACTGGTCAACGTAGTGCCCGCGGCGGCCGGTTCGGAGCGGTCAGGCTGACTCGCCGATCTGGATCGCCTAGGCCCAGCCAAAGCTGCATGCTCATGGTCTGTCTCCACACCGGACGCTGGCTGCCGTCACGGGCAAGTCCTGCCCGTGGAGGTATCGGCAGATCCGGTGACGAGGCGCAGTACCGAGCCGGAGAAATGCACAACTTCTACTGATTTGGAGTAGTTCGGATGCTCGAGGCTCGCAGCGATCCTCGATCATTTCCCAGCATCATCGATGCTGCGGATGAGTGCGTGCTGCGCACGGTGCCAATGAGCAGTCTGGATGCCGCCGACCCCGCGACGGGACCGCAGACAGGCTCGGCGTGATCGGGGTGCTGACGATCTCTTTCCGGTCCGGATCGGGTTGACCCGTTTGCCAGACCGCGATGCGGGCACCTAGAGCCGGACCGAAGGAGGTAGGAGCCTCATGTCCGATCAGGCTCTCGTGATCGTTGTCGCCATCGGCATCGTCGTGGCTACCGTGGCCGTGCTCGCGCTGTTGCGGGTACGGCGGCGTCGCAGGCTGCAGGACCGGTACGGCTCCGAGTACGACCACACCGTCGAGTCCGCCGGCAGCGAGCGGGCGGCCGACGCCGAGCTGCTGGCCCGCGAGAAGCGTCACAAGACGCTTGACATCAAGCCGCTCGGGCCCGGGGCCCGCGAGCGCTATGCGGATCGGTGGGCAATGGTGCAGGAGCGCTTCGTCGACGATCCGCACGCCGCGGTAGCCGAAGCGCGCGAGCTCGTGACGCTGGTGATGTCCGATCGCGGCTACCCGACCGACGACGTCGACGACCAGCAGATCGCGGACGAGCTATCCGTCGAGCATGGCCGGACCGTCAGCGAGTACCGGACCGCGGCCGCGATCAGCGCGCGGGCGGCCGACGGTGAGGCGAGCACCGAGGATCTGCGCACGGCGATGGTCCACTACCGGGCGCTGTTCGCCGAACTGCTCGACAGCACCGCCGAGGACCTGTCCGCGGTGTCGTCCGGCCATCCGTACCAGAGCGAGTCGACGGCCGACCGGTCGTCCACCGGCGAGCTGCCCGACGAGGAGGCCGCTGACGATCTCGAAGCCCGCGAGAATCTCGCGGACGAGGGGTCGGCCGAGCAGAGGCTCGCCGACGAAGACGCAGCCGACTACCAGGCTGATGAACGGCGTGCAGAGGAACGGCCCGCTGATGAACGCCCTGCCGAGGAACGGCCTGAGGACGACGTGTTTGGCCGGCCGCGACGGTAGACAGATCGACTTGTAGCTCATCAACTGCGTTTACATCCTGGGCAAGTGGGCATTGGAGGCTCTCATGGAATTCATCCTCTGGCTGATTGCTGTCGCACTAGTCATCTACGGCATCGTGGTGGCGCTACGTGGCTCGGTCCTTTACGGGATCCTGCTAATCATCGTGGGGCTGCTGATCGGGCCGGGCGGAGTCAGCCTTCTGAGCTAGTCAAACCAGCGTCGGCGAAGTCTCGATCCGAGGCGACCGGAACCCTGGCCGGAATGCGGCCACCGGTCGCCTCAACCTATACCTGCACGAACGAGCAAGGCGGATGGGCGCGAGCCGGGATCGCTGACCCCAGTCCGAGACGGCCGCGTCCGGGTTCCGGCTCACGTCGTACGAATGATCATCAAAGCTGTGGGTATCCCACAATCTCATGAGCAGCCAACCCACGGAGAATGTCGTATCCGAACGCAGGCGCATCGTTCGTCCGTCTGAGCGTGGCGGCTGGGCGGTGTGCCTTCCAGATGCCGGCCGGGCGGTAGTGGTGCTGCCAACCCGCGGCGACGCGGTTGCCCGCGCCAAGCGGATTCTCGCGACCCGGGGCGGCGGCGAAGTCGAGGTTCATCAGGACGGCGAGGTGCTTGAGCTGCATACGGTCGTGGCCCGCACCTCTCGCCGGTTCGGCAGCGTTCCCGCGCAACGCCGGGTTCGGCGGCACTGACCGCGCGGCCTCGCCACCCGGTGGGAGGCGGGCTACCGGTGGTGCCGGCGCGCGGTCCCACCTGCCTCAGTGATGGCGGCCAGCAGCTGCCGGCGGGTCATCGTGGACCGGCCCTTGACCGCCAGCCGCTTGGCAATCTTGTACAGGCTTGCCCTGGTCGCGTCCACGCTGATCCGGATCAGCGCCTGGCCACCGGCCGCGACCGGCACGACCAATTCAGCGCCCGGCTCTTCGCGTCGACCGGTCCGGCTCCACCCCTCGGTGATCTTCTCCGAGCGATGATTCATCGGCACGTACTCAGTCCGGCGCTCACGACCCCGGGACGGCCTACCAACAGCTGCCATGCGACCACCTCCTGCCTGACCGGGTTATTCCGTCGAAGCCGCATCGTCACACCTGCGGATACCGCCGACAGTGGCTCGAAGGCGTTCAATTACGGCAAGAACGGGTATCTGCCAGCGCCGTGAGATCGCGCACCTGCGCGGCTCAGGTCCCGAGAGGACATACAACAATGGGTATCGGTGCCAGCATTTTCTTGATCGCGGTTGGGGCGATTCTTACCTTCGCCGTCGAGCGCGATGTGACGGGCCTGGACATCGATGTGATCGGCATCGTCCTGATGTTGGCCGGTGCGCTTGGCCTGTTCATGTTCCTGGTGATTTGGGGGCCGGCGGCCCGCCGCCGTGCGTTGCCACCCGAAGAGGTCATCGAGGAGCGCCGGATCTACGAGGACCCGCCGCTCTAACTCGCCGGAACCGACCAGGGTGTGCCTCCCGGGAGGCACACCCTGACCCTGGCCAGGCCTCGGTGGTCCGCGCCGCGCCCGTGCCGGCCGATTGGTGCGATCCTGCGGTTATGGACCCGAATGTAGGCCTGGACGGTCGGCTGGTCGGCCGGCTCGAGTCGATTGTGGGCGCCGAGCACGTGCGGACCACCGCCGGTGGGGTCGCCCCGTACGCACGGGATGCGACCCCGCTGTTCCATCGACCGCCCGATGCGGTGGTACACCCCGGCTCCACCGAAGAGGTGGCGCAGGTGATGCGACTGGCCACTGAGACCCGCACCCCGGTGGTGCCACGCGGCGCTGGCTCGAACCTGTGCGCGGCCACGGTGCCGCTGCACGGCGGCATCGTCCTCGTGCTGACCCGGTTGAACAGGATCCTGGAGATCAGTGCCGCTGAGCTGCTTGCGGTATGCCAGCCAGGCGTGGCCAACGCGACGCTCGGCGCCGCCGCGGCGGAGCACGGCCTGCTCTACGCCCCCGATCCGGGCAGTCGGGTGGTCTCGACCATCGGCGGGAACATCTCGACCTGTGCCGGCGGGCTGCGCGGGCTCAAGTACGGCGTCACCCGCAACTACGTGCTCGGGCTCGAGGTGGTGCTGCCCACCGGCGAGGTGATCCGTACCGGCGGCCGGCTGTGGAAGGACGTGGCTGGATACGATCTGACCAGGCTGCTGACCGGATCCGAGGGCACGCTCGGCGTCATCACCGAGGCCACGGTCGCGCTGCTGCCGCTGCCCGCGCACTCGGCCTGCGGGGTCGCCTACTTTCCGGCCTTGGCCGACGCCGGCCGGGCGGTCGCCGGAGTGATCGCCGCCGGGATCGTCCCGGCCACACTGGAGTTCCTCGACAACCGGTGCATCAACGCGGTCGAGGACTACGCCGAGCTCGGGCTGCGCCGGGACGCCGGAGCGCTGCTGCTGTTCGGCGATGACGGCGAGCCCGATCGGGTAGCGGCCCATCTCGCTCGGATCAGCGAGATCTGCCTGGATGAGGGTGCGCTGGAATGCACGACCGCCAGGGAGATTGCCGAGTCCGAGGCGCTGCTTGCCGCCCGGCGCTGCTCGCTGCCGGCGCTGGCGAGGCTCGGCCCGATGGCGATTCTGGAGGACGCGACGGTGCCGCGACCGCGGCTGGCCGAGATGGTGGCGCGGATTGACGCGATCGCCGAGCGCCACGATGTCGTGATCGGCACGTTCGGACACGCCGGTGACGGCAACCTGCACCCGACGTGCGTGCTACACCCGGACGACACCGATGCGATCGAGCGCGCGCACAAGGCGTTCGGCGAGATCTTCCGGGCGGCGATGGAGCTCGGCGGGACGATCAGTGGCGAGCACGGCATCGGCGCGTCCAAGCTGCCTTACCTGGTGGAACGGCTCGGGCCGGTCCAGGTCGACTTGCTGCGCCGGATCAAGACCGCGTTCGACCCGGCCGGAATCCTCAACCCGGGAAAGCTGGGGTCATGACAGAGCCGAGCCGGGCGGCCGATCCGAACCCGGGCCTGCGCACCGCGAGCCCACCGACCCTGCCGCTGTTCAGCCCGGAACTGCTGGACCGGTGCATCTCGTGCGGGTTCTGCCTGCCGGCCTGTCCGACCTACGCGCTGACCCAGGAGGAGGCGTCCTCGCCGCGCGGCCGGATCA
>DATAFN010000212.1:0-7294 GCA_036257435.1 Actinomycetes bacterium | reverse complement strand
CTGGAGATTCGCCCGCTCGCCGACTTCGAGCAGTAGGCAGTGCCGCGTGACTGACCCGCAGCAGGCCGCGGCGGCCAACGCGAGCGAAGTCGTCGCGGCTGCGGCAGCCGAGTCATACCCGCGCATCGTCGCGGGGCTGATCCGGGTCACCGGCGACTGGACCCTAGCCGAGGACTGCGCGCAGGAAGCCCTGGCGCTGGCGGTACAGCGCTGGCCTGTCGACGGTATACCGGCCAACCCGGTCGGCTGGTTGTTGACAGTGGCCCGCAACCGCGCCATCGACGTGCTGCGCCGCGCGTCCGTTGAGCGGCAGAAATTGCGCGAGATAGCCGTGCTTGCGTTCACCGATCCCGACCCGGCCGGGGTCGGCACAACGCACGAGGAGGTCGTGGACGACCGGCTGCGGCTCATCTTCACCTGCTGCCACCCCGCACTATCGCTCGAGGCACGGGTGCCCCTGACCTTGCGCACAATCTGCGCGGTGCCGACCGCCGAGATCGCCAGCTCGTTCCTGGTCAGCGAGTCGACCATGACTCGGCGCCTGACTCGGGCCAAGACGAAGATCGAGCAGGCGGGCATTCCGTACCGTGTGCCGCAGGGCGCCGCGCTCACCGAACGGCTGCCCGGCGTGCTCGCCGTGCTCTACCTGCTGTTCACCCAGGGGTATAACGTCGACGGCGAGCCCGCATTCGCAGCCGAAGCGATCCGCCTGGCCCGGCTACTCGAGCACCTGATGCCGGATCAGTCCGAGGTGTCCGCGCTACTCGCGCTGTTCCTGCTCCAGCACTCGCGCCGGGACGCCCGCCGAGACGCAAACGGACGGCTACTCACCCTCGACAAGCAGGACCGCTCCCGCTGGGATCACGCGGCGATCGCCGAAGGGGTCGCGATCCTGGCCAGGATCCAGCCTGATGGCCAGGACGGCCCGTACGCGTTGCAGGCACGCATTGCTGCTTGCCACGCCACGGCCGCGGCCCCGGCCGACACCGACTGGCCGGAGATCGCGAAGTGTTACGACGATCTGGCGCGGATCCAGCCGACACCGGTGATCGAGCTGAACCGCGCGGTGGCGCACGGCTACGCATACGGGCCGGCTGCCGGGCTGGAGTTGCTCGCCCAGGCGCGGATGGGCGGCGCGCTCGATGACTACCCGCACGCCATCGCCGCCGAGGCGGATCTCACCGCCCGTAACGGCGATCGCGGCCGGGCCGCCGAGCTGTTCCGGCAAGCTGCCGCCGTTGCCCGCAGCGAGCCCGAACGCCGAGCGCTACTGGACCGCGCCGACGAGGTCGCCTAGCGAACCGGGAGATCGGCTGGCCGACCGCGATCGTTTAGCCGACCAGGATCGCCTGGAACGAGTGCTACCGGTCGGAGCTGAACGCGGCGTCGAACGCGGCCGCGGGGGGCTCGATCCCGGCGAGACGGCGAACGAAGCCCAGCGCCTCGGGCGCACCAAGGAGCCGGTCCATGCCGGCGTCCTCCCACTCGATGCTGATCGGGCCGGAGTATCCGATCGCGTTCAGCGCGCGGAAGCAGTCCTCCCACGGCACGTCGCCGTGCCCGGTGGAGACGAAGTCCCAACCGCGGCGCATGTCGGCCCAGGGCAGGTGCGAGGACAGCCGGCCGTTCCGGCCGTCGCCGATCCGCTTGCGGGTGTCCTTGCAGTCCACGTGGTAGATCCGGTCGGCGAAGTCGAGGATGAACCCGGCCGGGTCCAGGTCCTGCCAGATCATGTGCGACGGATCCCAGTTCAGCCCGAACGCCTCCCGGCGACCGATCGCCTCGAGCGTCCGGACCGTGGTCCAGTAGTCGTAGGCGATCTCCGACGGATGCACCTCGTGCGCGAACCGCACGCCGACCTCGTCGAACACGTCGAGGATCGGGTTCCAGCGGTCGGCGAAGTCCTGGTAGCCGGCGTCCACCATCGACGGCGACACCGGCGGGAACATCGCCACCAGGTGCCAGATCGACGACCCGGTGAAGCCGACCACGGTCGACACGCCCAGCCGCGCGGCGGCGCGGGCCGTGTCCTTCATCTCGGCGGCGGCGCGCTGCCGGACGCCCTCTGGTGAGCCGTCGCCCCACACCGACGCCGGCAGGATGCCCTGGTGCCGCTCGTCGATCGGGTGGTCGCACACGGCCTGGCCGACCAGATGGTTCGAGATCGCCCAGACGCCGAGGTTGTACTTGGCCAGTGTTTCCCGCTTTCGGTCTACGTAGGTGTCGTCGGACAGCGCCTTCCCGACCTCGAAGTGATCGCCCCAACAGGCGATTTCCAGCCCGTCGTAGCCCCAGTCCGAGGCCAGCCGGCAGACCTCTTCGAACGGGAGGTCGGCCCACTGGCCGGTGAACAACGTGATCGGGCGAGGCATCAGCTCTGCT
Organism: Actinomycetes bacterium; assembly: GCA_036257435.1. Classification (GTDB taxonomy): domain Bacteria; phylum Actinomycetota; class Actinomycetes; order JAKEEW01; family JAKEEW01; genus DATAFN01. The sequence goes on along the minus strand of DATAFN010000212.1, from coordinate 4,912 downwards.
CCAGTCCGGTCGGCGCTCCGGTCGATGTCCACGCGCTGCGGTTGCCGGCACTCGCCTCGACCGCCGCCAGCACCCGCTGTACCTGCAGCCCGTCTGCGAACGACGGCGATGGCGCGGCGCCGGAGCCCAGCGCGGACAGGAAGTCGCGCGCCTGGTTGGTGAACGTGTGCTCGTAACCGATGAGGTGGCCGGGCGGCCACCACCCGTCCATGTACGGGTGCGACGGCTCGGTGACGAGGATGCGCCGGAAACCGGCGGTCGCCGGATCCTCGCCGTGCCGGTAGAACCTCAGCTCGTTCATCTCCTCGAGGTCGAACGCAAGGCTCCCGCCGGATCCGTTGATCTCCAGCCGGAGCCCGTTCTTGCGGCCGGTGGCCAGCCTGGTCGCCTCGAACGTGGCCACCGCCCCGCCGCCGAACCGGCCGAGGAACAGCGCGCAGTCGTCCACGGTGACCGTCCCTCCCGGCCGGTCCCGAATGAACGTCTCGGTCAGTCCGGACACCCCGACGAGCAACTCTCCGACGATGAACTGGGCCGCGTCCACGATATGGGCGCCGAGGTCGCCCAGCGCGCCGGACCCGGCCCGTTCCCGCTGCAGCCGCCAGGTCAGCGGGAAGTCCGGATCGACGATCCAGTCCTGCAGGTACTGTGCCCGGACATGCCGAACCGTGCCGAGCATGCCGGCGCCGGTCAGCTCGCGGGCCAACGCGATCGCCGGCACTCTGCGGTAGTTGAACCCGACCATCGCCACTATCCCGCGAGCCTGCGCGCGAAAGGCGGCTTCGGTCATCGCCTCGGCCTCCGCTACCGAGTTGGCCAGCGGCTTTTCGCAGATGACGTGCTTGCCGGCGTCGAGGGCGGCGATCGCGATCTCGGCGTGACTGTCCCCCGGCGTGCAGACGTCGACGATGTCGATGTCGTCCCGGTCGAGCAGCGCGTGCCAGTCGGTTTCGTACGTTCGCCAACCCAGCTTGCCGGCCGCCGCGGTGACGGATTGCTCGGTCCGGCCCACCACGGCGGCCATATCGATCGTGAACGGGACGTCGAAGAACCGGTTCACACTGCGCCACGCCTGCGAGTGCGCGGCGCCCATGAACGCGTAGCCGACCATCCCGACCCCGAGCCGTCCCGAGGGCAGGGGCCGGACGCCGGCCGGCGCTGCCGCGGGCCGCGCGGGAAGGTCCGCGGAGGGGCCCGCGGGGGGGACCCCTCCGGCTGACACCGTCATCGAATTCGTCCTCCCGGTAGGACGCGCCGAGCTAGGACCGGTAGCCAATCGGCATGTAGGCGTCCACGTTTTCGCTGGTGACAACCGCCGAATAGGCGATCATCGTCTGCGGCACGGCGAGCTCGGGCAGATCGCTGAGGCCCCGGTTCTGGGCGATGAGCCTGGCGACTGAGACGGCCGACGCGGACATGATCGGGCTGTACAAGGTGGTCGCCTTGACCACGGTGTTGTCGGCCTTGATGTGCTCCATCATGTCGGTAGAGCCACCGGTGCCGACCATGAAGAACTCGTCGCGCCCGGCCTCCTCGATCGCAGCGAGCACCCCGATGCCCTGGTCGTCATCCTGATTGAACACCGCGTCGATGTGCGGGTTGGCCTGCAGCAGGTTGGACATGACCTCGGTACCGGTTGCCGCGGTGAAATCACCGGCCTGTTGCGCGGTCACCCGGAACCCGTACGTCTTCAGGGCGTCGGCGAATCCCTGGGAGCGCTGCTGGACCAGTTCGAGCTCGGCGATGCCCTGGACCTCGACGATGATCGGTTCGCTGACGTTGCCGTCGCGCAGTCGGGTGCCGATGTAGTTGCCCGCGTTGACGCCGAGTCCGTAGTTGTCGCCACCGTAGTACGCACGGTAAGCCAGTGGATCCGCGAAGATCCGGTCCAGGTTGACGACCGGGATCCCCGCCTGCATCGCCGACCGCCCGATCTCGGTCAGCGCGTTCCCGTCGAACGGGAGGATGACCAGCACGTCGACATCGCCGTCGATGAGCGCCTGAACCTCGCTGATCTGCACGTTGACGTCGTTGGTCGCCGCGGCCGCCCGGAACGTGACGTCCGGGTACTGGGCGGCCTGTTCCTCGGCCTTGCTCGAAATCGCGGCGATCCAGCCATGGTCAGCCTGGGGGGCGGAGAAGCCGATCGTGACCGGCGGTCCGGTCTGGCCGGACTGGCCGGTCGGCGTTACGACGGCGGTCGGCTCGTCGTCGTTGCCGGTGCAAGCGGCCAGCATCGCGGTCGCGCCGAGCGCTCCGGCCCCGAAGAGGAAGCCGCGCCGGCCGAGACCTGAGGTGGGATCTGTCATCTGAGCTGTCTCCTTGGTGTGTGAGGTCGTCGCAGTGGTGGCTACTGGGTTTGGACCGGCGGTCGCGCTTCGGTACGTCGAAGCCCGGGAGGCCGGTCCGAGCTATGGCCCGGACCTGGCCGGGGCTCGACGTTGTAGCAGTACCGCACCGATGATGATCAAGCCCTTGGCGATGTTCTGGGTCTCGATCGGCAGGTTGTTGTGCGTGAAGATCGACGTGATCGTCGTGAAGATGACCACGCCGAGGAACGAGCCGACCAGGGTGCCCCGACCGCCGGTCAGCAGCGTGCCACCGATGATCACCGCTGCGATCGCGTCCAATTCCCAGAGGCTGCCGTGGGTATTGACGCCCGTGTTGGTCCGGGCAGTGATCATCAGTGCGGCGATACCGCAGCAGAGCCCGGACAGCGTGTAGATCAGGGCGGTCTGCCGGCGCACGTCGATGCCGGATAGCCGAGCGGCCTCGAGGTTCCCGCCGATGGCAAACGTACGCCGACCGAACGTCGTGCGGTTGAGCAGGATCCAGCCCAGCACGTAGGCGATGCCGAGAATCCATACCAGCCGCGGCAGGCCGAGGATGTCGTCGCCGATGAACAGCTCGCGGAAGTCGGGTTCAGTGATCCGTTGCGATCGGCTCTCGCTGATTCGCTGGGCCAGCCCGCGGGCGCTGACCAGCATCGCCAGCGTCACGATGAACGGAACAAGCTGGATGTAGCCGATGAGGATCCCGTTGACCAGGCCGGTACAGACTCCGACGGTGATCGCAGTAAAGATCATTCCACCCACGCCGAAGTCCTGGGTGGCCGCAGTTGTGCACCACACCGACGCGAGCGCCACGATCGCGCCGACCGACAGGTCGATGCCGCCGCTGATGATGACGAACGTCATGCCGATCGTGACCACGCCGAGCGGGGCCGACGTGATCAGGATGATCCGGGCATTGGACCAGGTCGGGAACGTATCCGGCGCCGTCACCGCACCGACCACGAGCAGTACGACGAGGACCAGGATCAGGCCAAGGTTGCGTACCTCTCCGGCCCGCGCCCACCAGCCCGCGCCGCGGCCGAGGTAGCGCCGGACTAACGAGGTGGATTCGGCGCCGTCCTGGGTGGTGGTCCGGACGGCGCCGTCCGGCTCTGTGGTCATGCCGCACCCCCGACGGCACCGTCCAACTCCTCGACCGCCATAACCCGCGAACCGGCGATCAGGAGATCCAGAACCGCGGCCTCATCGAGCTCGGTGGCATCCGCGTCCGCGATCACGCGGCCATCCCGCATCAGGTACACGCGATCGGCCAGCCCGAGCACCTCGGGCACCTCGCTCGAGACCAGGACCACCGCCTTCCCGCTGTCGGCCAGCTGGCGGATCAGCACGTACAGGTCGGTGCGGGCACCCACGTCGACCCCGCGGGTCGGCTCGTCGAGCAGCAGGATCCGGCAGTCCCGTAGCAGCCAGCGGGCCAGCACCGCCTTCTGCTGGTTTCCACCGGACAGCGTGCGCACGAGCCGGTGCACGTCCGGCGGCCGGAGGTCGAGCGACTGCACCTGGTCGACGGCAGCCGCCTGCTCTCGCGACCGATCGAGAATCCCGCCGGTCGCGAACCGGGTCAGCGACGCCAGGCTGATGTTGGCCGCGATCGACTGGTCCAGCACCAGTGCCTGCGACTTGCGCTCCTCCGGAGCGAGGCCGATGCCGGCTCGGACCGCAGCCGCGACGCTGCCGGGCCGAAGTGGCCGGCCGTCGACTACCACCCTCCCACCGGCCGGCTTGCGCCCACCGAACACGGTCTCGAGCAGTTCGGACCGGCCGGAGCCGACCAGTCCGGCGATGCCGACGATCTCCCCGGCGCGCGCCTGGAGAGAGACGTCGACGAACTCGCCGGGCCGGGTCAGCCCCTCCACCCTGAGCACGTCGGCACCCGGCGCGAGCTGGCGCCGGGGCGGGAACGCGTACTCCACGTTCCGGCCGGTCATGTGCGCGACCAGGGTCTGGGTCGGCGTCGTCTTGGCGTCCAGGCCGACCGCGACCGCTCGGCCGTCCTTGAGCACGGTGACCCGATCCCCGACCTGCCGGATCTCATCGAGGCGGTGCGAGATATAGACGACGGCGACCCCGGAACCGGTCAGATCGCGCACGATGCGGAACAGGTTGCTCACCTCGTCGTGCGCAAGCGCGGCAGACGGCTCGTCCATGACAATTAGCCGGGCGTCGTACGAGAGCGCGCGGGCCATGCTCACCAGCTGCTTGCCGGCCGGGGCGAGCAAACCGACCTCACGGTCCGGACGGATCTCCGGGTGACCCAGCCGTGCCAGGATCTGCCTGGTGGCCCGCATCATCTCGAGGCGTCTGGTGAAGCCCAGCCGGCTGGGCAGGTTGCCGAGATGGATGTTCTCCGCGACCGACAGCCCGTCGACCAGGTCGAACTCCTGATAGATGGTGGCCACGCCGAGCCGCATCGCCGCGTGCGGGTTGGGCAGCGTGACCGGTTCGCCTCGCCAGACGATCGTGCCGGCGTCCGGCTGGTGCGCGCCTGCGAGCACCTTGATGAGCGTCGACTTGCCGGCGCCATTCTGGCCGAGCAGGCAGTGCACCTCGCCGGCCCG
>DATAFN010000176.1:0-8112 GCA_036257435.1 Actinomycetes bacterium | reverse complement strand
TACGCCTGGGCGACGCTGCTATGTCATGGCGACGTTGCCGGAGCGCGATCGCGCAGCCAGGCGAGTACGTCTGGAGCGAAGTTGAGCACCGAGATGTAACCTTCGCCCGCGTACAGCCGGAGGTCTGTCGCCCCGCAATGTGCTGCCAGCCACTCACCATCCGAGCTTCTGGTCTTTGTGGCTCTCCCGATCTCACTGCGCCTATAGCTGACCGCTTGCCTGCGCTCGGGTAACCGCGGCGGTGCGATCAGAGACGCCGAGTTTCCCAAAGGCCCGCAACAAGTGCGTCTTGACCGTTGTTTCGCTGATGTACAGCTCCCGGCCGATCTCGCTATTGGAAAGCCCACGGGCGACCAGGCGTAGCACCTCCACCTCGCGCGGGCTGAGCCGGTCGGTGGCCGGCTCGCGCACGTGCCGGAGCAGCCGCGTTGCCACGGATGGGGCGAGCACGGTACGCCCGGCGGCGGCGCTGCGGATCGCGTCTAGCAGGTCGGCTCGGCTGACGTCCTTGAGCAAGTAACCGGCGGCCCCGGCCTCGACCGCCCGAAGGATATCCGCGTCGGTCTCGAAGGTGGTCAGCACCAGCACCCGGGTCCGGGGCGCGCTGGCAAGGATCCGGGCGGTCGTCTCGGCGCCGTCCAGCTCCGGCATTCGCAGGTCCATCAGCACCACGTCGGCCGGCGACGCCCGCAGCCGGGCCAATGCCTCCGCGCCGGATGCGGCCTCGCCGATGACCGCAATGTCGGCTTCGCCGGAAAGCATGCCGACGACGCCGGCGCGGACCACCGGGTGATCGTCGACGACCAGTACCTTGATCACGCGGGTATCTCCATCCGTACCGTCGCCCCGTCCGGCTCGCCGGCACCGAGAGTGAGCGTTCCGCCGACCTGTGCTGCTCGGGCGCGCAAGCCCTGCAGCCCGTAGCCGTGCTGCTCGGCTTCCGGCGGCAGCCCACGACCATCGTCGGTCACGGTCAGTGCGACCCGATCCGGCCGGTAGTCCAGGCAAATCGAGACCGTGGTTGCGCCGGCATGCTGCCTGACGTTCGCCAGCGACTCCTGCGCCGCGCGCAGAAACGCGACATCGACCGCCGTCGGCAGCGCGCGTGTCTCGCCGCTGACCAGCACCGACGTGGCGATGCCGGTCTCCGTCCCGGCTCGTCGGGCCAGCCGGGTCAGTGCCTCGGGCAGAGACGAGTCCGCCAGCGCGGTCGGACCTAGACCGGCTACCAGCGCCCTTGCCTCGGCGAGATTCTCCCGGGTGGTCGCGGCCGCAAGCCGCAGGTGCTCGCGCGCCTTGTCCGGATCGCGCGCCAACTCCGCGTCAGCCGCCTGTACGAGCATCACGATGCTCGACAATCCCTGCGCTAGCGTGTCATGGATCTCGGCCGAGAGCCGCTGCCGCTCGGCTTCGGTCCCGGCCTCCCGGGAAAGCCGCGCCACCTCCGCGCGTGTCGCCTGCAACTCATCGATCAGCTCGCGCCGGCGCTGGCTCTCCTGGACAACGCGGGTCACCCAGGTCCCAAAACCGATTGAGAACGCGATGCCGGGCGCGGCGAAGGCCAGCGCCGCTTTGGTCTCCCCGTCGAACTGCCCACTGCCGGCGTACAGAACGACTGCCGGCACCAGGTTCAGGACCACTGCCGTGCCGGTCGCCGCCGGCAACGGCAAGGTCATGTATGCCAGCGGGACCAGCACGAACAGCAGGAACGAGCATGCCCCGGACAGCGCGACCGCGATCACGAACAGACCAAGGAGCATGAGGTGCATCGCCAGCAGGCGTGGCCACGGCAGGTTCTCGGTGATCGCGGTCTGACCCGCTACCACGTACACCAGTGCCATCGCGGCGACGGTCGCGATCACACCCAACCGGTGCCCCGCGGACTGGTCCGAGCCGAGCGTGGCAAGCACGGTGACCGTGCCGGTGACCAGAGCGAAGTAGCCGTTGATCCGGCGCAGCGTCAGCGGACCGGGCGTCACCTGTCCCGCCGACCCCGCCAGCGGAACGTCTTCAGGCACAGCAGCAACCCTCCCAGGCACCACGCGCCGAGGACCAGCGCGATCCGGCCGTGCTCCCAGGCGCCGGCGACCTCATGCACCGTCATGTTGTCCGGCAGGAACGCCGAGCGGAAGCCCTGCGCCGCCCACTTGAGCGGAAACAGCGAGCCCACCGACAGCAGCAGCCGCGGCAGTTCCGTGATCGGGATGATGAACACGCCGGAGATGAACTCGAGCACCAGGAACGGCAGGTTCACCACGGCCGGCGCACTGCGGGCCGACCGGGCCAGGTTGCTGACCGCGATCCCCAGCAGCGAGCACGAGATCGTAGCGAGGACGAACACCCAGCCGAACGTGAACCATTGCTCGAGGGTTGCGAGCAGTCGCAGGTCGAAGAACACGACTCCGACGGTGAGTAGCACGGCGACCTCGGCCACGCTCGTCACCACCACCAGGACGATCTTGCCGATCAGGTACGCCACCGGAGGCATCGGTACGGTTCGCAGCCGTCGCAACGTGCCGTCGTCCAGCTCGGCCGCAATCCAGATGCCGAGGTTGACGAAGGTGGTCGAGGCGATGCCGCCGGCGATCATGCTGGCGGCGAACACCTGGCTTGCGGTGACGCCGGTGCCCTGGAAGCTGTTGGTGAAGATGCTGCCGAGCAGCGCAAGCAGGGTAGGTGGCAGCGCGAACATGAAGACCACGGCGTCCCGCTCACGCAAGAACATCCTCAGCTCGAGCAGGCCGCGGGACAGACCGAGACGCAACGCCGACGGCGGCCTGGTCACGGTGACCCGCGTAGGTGCGGTGGCGACGGCTGTGGTCACGACGGTACGCCTCCGATCAGATCGAGGTAGATGTCTTCGAGCGAGGGGCGCGCCACGGTCAACCCCGGTACCGGACCGCCGAAGCGCCGGGACAGTTCCACTACGGCGCCGGCCGGATCCGAGGTGGTCACGGCCCGATGGGTGCTGCCGTCCAGCCAGCGGACCTCGGCGGGTGCGTTGGCCCGGCCGCCCAGCTCTGCCGGTGAGCCGACCGAGACCAGTCGGCCGGCGTTGATAACGCCGACCCGATCGGCCAGCGCCTCGGCCTCGTCGAGATAGTGGGTGGTGAGCAGGATCGTCGTGCCCCCGCGTAGCGTCCGGATGATCTCCCAGAACTGCCGCCGTGCTTCCGGATCGAACCCGGTCGTTGGCTCGTCCAGGAACAGCAGCCGCGGGCGTCCCACGATGCCGAGCGCGACGTCCAGGCGCCGCCGCTGCCCGCCCGACAGCCCGAGCAGGCGCACGCCGGCGCTCTCCGTGAGCCCGACGCGGGCGATCACGTCGTCGGGCTGGTACGGGCTCGGGTAGTACCGGGCGTAGTGGCGGACGATCTCGGCGACGGTGAGCTGACCGGCGTCGCGTACCTCCTGGAGGACCACGCCGATCTCGACGCGCCAGCTGAGGTCGGCGTGTTCCGGATCCTGGCCCAGCACGTCGACCTGGCCATGGTCGCGGCGGCGATGCCCGGTCCGGATCTCGACGGTGGTCGTCTTGCCTGCGCCGTTCGGGCCGAGCAGTGCGAACACCTCGCCGTCCTCGATCGCGACGCTTAGGTCGTCGACGGCGGTGTGCGCGCCGTAGCTCTTGCGGAGGTTGCGTATGTCGATCGCGGTCATGTCTCGATCGTGGGCGCGACCGCGGGTACCGCGGGACGTTCGCCCGACCGACGCAGGTGTCCTCCGATCGATGGACACCGCAGGCCGGCCGGCAGGCTGCAGCCGCGGGTGTCGGCTACCTGCTACTGACCCACCTGTTGCCAGGCACGGACCACAAGGCCGCTCGAGCCGCGGCCCGTGCGCACTACAACGGCACTATTGCCGTTGCTACGCCAGCCCTTTACCGCCATCTCGGTTGAGTCTGGCTGCCTGACGGAAGCCGTCGCGCCGCGGTTATTCGCGGCAAACGGCGCGACACATCAGCTCGCCTCGCCGTAGCACGCGACCTCGTTTGAGTGGCGAGCTCCGCACTAGCCCGGGCACAAGAATATAGCTATAGTTGTAGCTATGTCAGCCGCTGAGCAGATGCCACTCGCCGACGTCAAGAACCGATTGTCGGAGGTCGTCGATCGGCTGGAACGTGAGCACGGGCGCGTGGTGATCACCAAGCACGGCAGGCCAGCTGCGATCGTCCTTAGCGTCGACGACCTGGAGTCTCTGGAGGAGACCTTGGACGTCATGGACAATGCAACCCTGGTCAGCGACATCCGTGAAGCTCTTGCCGATCTTGAGATGAGCGGTGTTGAAGTGCTTTCCAAGGACGAGGCGCTTGGGCTAATCAGCCGGCGATGACCAACGCCGACTTTTCGATCGCGTGGACCGCAACGGCACGTCGTGCATTTGGTCGCCTGCCGGAGAAGGTCGCCACAGCAGTAGTCGAGTTCCTCTACGGCTCGCTTGCCGCCAATCCCTACCGAGTCGGCAAAGCTCTGAAGCTTGGCTTACAAGGTCTCCATAGCGCCCGCCGCGGGGACTACCGCATCATCTATCGCATTGACGACAAGCAGCATCAGGTCGTTGTCCTCGCGCTCGAACATCGAGCCGACGTGTACCGCCAGCCTCGGCAGTAGGCGCGCTCGCAGCAGACACGACCTGCCGCTAGGCGATGCCTAGCTCTAGCCGACGACCACGGAGCGGCGCCGGGGCGTTGCCCAGCCGGCGACGCTGGCCCGGGCGGCGTACAGCAGGATCGAGGCCGAGACCGACACGTTCAGCGAGTCGGCCGCGCCCAGCATCGGCACCGTGATGGAAGGCAGCCCGTGGGCGAACCACCCGGGTGAGATGCCGTACCGTTCGTTGCCGACTACGACCGCCGTTCGCGCCGGGAACCGTACATCGTGGTACGGCACAGCAGCGGCGCCAGGCGTCGCGAGGTAGGTGGTGAAGCCGCGGTCCCGAAGCCACGCCGCGGCCAGGTCCGGCTCGCCGAGGTCCAGCACGGGCACCCGGAGCAGCATGCCCCGGCTGCCGCGAAAGACCTTGGGGTGGCTCAGCCGGGTGCGGCGGTTGGTCAGCACTAGACAGGCGCCTCCGCAGGCGTCGAGGGTGCGCAGCAAGGTGCCCAGATTCCCGGGGATCTCGACCGCATCGGCAACCAGGACCAGCGCATGCCGGCCCAGCGACAGCGAGTCCGCATCCCAGCGTGGCAGCCGGACGAGCGAGATCATCCCGTCCGGCCGGTCTCGCTCGGCCAAGCGAGCCAGCACTCGTGGCGAGACCCGGTAGGCGAGGGTCGCTCGGGCCGCGGCCTGCCGGCTGCGCACGAGCGCTTCCGCCGAGTACGCCGCCTCGGGACACCACAGGAACACCTCGATCGAGGCGTTCTGGTCGAGCAAGACGTTGTGCGCCCACAGTCCCTCGGCGACGAACAAGCCGTGGTGGTTGGGAGCGCCGTTGTCGCGAACATTACGCAGCTGCCGTATCCGGGGATGCTGCAGACCAATCTGCTGGAGGTCCATGGTCAATCCGTCGTGGGTGCGCCAGGAAGCCGCGCGATGGCGGCGAGGGTCGGTGAGCGCAGGCGGCTACGACAGACGGATCATGCGGACACGGTAAACCCGCGCGGCGGGCCGTTCCAACTGAATTAGCCGGTCCCTCGGGCATTACCGCAGCGCTGCCAGCCGGACGACCAGCCCGCGCAGAACTACCTGACCACCAAGGCCGCCCGGCTCCACCCAGGGCTCGGATAAGCTCCGCTTCCGATGAGCGAGGCGGCTGAGAACCAGCAGAGGTGGCTGCTCGAGGAGTTCGGCCTGGGGGCCGAAGATCTTGCCGCATGGCAGGCCAGCGGCCGTTCGGATGACGAATTCGTGGGCTGGCTGACCGACCGGGTTGCGCGCCGGCCGAGCGGGTCGCGGGCACGCGAGGTCTACGGTGCCGAGGACGTACACGACTTCGCGCGCCGGGCGATCCTGGACGCGCTCGAGCTCGGGCCGGCCGACCGCCTGCTGGAGCTCGGCTGTGGCGGCGGTCTGCTGCTGCGTGACGCGCTAGGCACCGGCGCCCGAGCCATCGGACTCGACCACAGCCAGGACATGGTCGACCTGGCCCGGGTGCGCGCGCCGGCCGCCGGGGTGGTGCTCGGTGAGGCCGACCGGCTGCCGTTCGCGGATGGCACATTCACCGCAGTCGCGATGGCTGTCGTTTTCTTCTTCCTGGACGACCCGGTCCGGGTGCTCCGGGAGTGCCGCCGGGTGCTGATCCCATCGGGCCGGCTGGCCGTCTACACAACCGGGCCGGAGCTGCGTGGTACCCCTGCTGCGCCGGAGCCGCTGGCCAGCCTGGGTCACTTCTATACCACACACGAGCTGGCCGAGCTTGCCCATCGCGCGGGGCTGCGTGACGTTGCGGTACGCACCGACAACGGTGGACAGCTGCTGACCGCGCGGACCTGACCGGTCTCGCATTCGGGGGACAAGTCACTTGGCAGGTGCCATATTCTTCCCTCGACACGGTTTGCAGTCGGGTGTCAGGCGACGGGGAGATCCGCTTCACGCTAAAGGGGAGTGGTGCGAATGCGGCGACTAACGGTTGCCCTGGTTGTCTTCGCCATGGTCGGCCTGATACCGGGTGTCGGCTATGCCGGCGACTCCGCAGCCGCGCCGAGCGCTGCCGCCGCAGCGGGCCTGCTCTCCGACTTCAACAACGACGGCTTCGATGACCTAGCGGTCGGCGTACCGGGCGAGTCCATCCAGAGTCTCATCAACGCGGGAGCGGTCAATGTGCTGTACGGCGGCGCGGCCGGGCTCAGCGGGATCGGCAGCCAGTACTTCACCCAGGACAGCCCTGGGGTTGGCAACGCCGGCGAGGAGTTCGACCTTTTCGGCGACTCGCTGGCCGCGGCCGACTTCAACAACGACGGCTTCGGGGACCTTGCGATCGGGGCTCCGGGAGAGTCCAGCAGCACCATCGATGCCATCGGTGCCGTCAACGTGCTGTACGGCAGCGCTACCGGTCTCACCGGCTCCGGCAGCCAGTTCTTCACCCAAAACAGCCCTGGCGTCGGCAGCGCGGCCGAGGAGGCAGACTTCTTCGGTGACGCGCTGACCGCAGGCGATTTCGACAACGACGGTTTCGCCGATCTCGCCGTCGGCGTACCGGGTGAGTCCGTCGGCAGCCTCGGCAACGCCGGCACGGTCAACGTGCTGTACGGCAGCGCTGCCGGGCTGACCGGTTCCGGCAGCCAGACCCTGACCCAGAACACCGCTGTGACCGGCAGTTCCACCGAGCGCAACGACTCGTTCGGTTTCGCGCTCACCGCTGGCGACTTCGACAACGACGGCTTCGCCGACCTGGGCGTTGGCGTGCCGTTCGAGGCAAGTAGCGTTCCGGCGGTAGGGGCGGTCAACGTGTTCTACGGCGTCGCCACCGGGCTGAGCGGGACCGGTAGTCAGTTCTTCACTCAGAACAGCTCCGGAGTTGGCAGCACCTCCGCATCCAACGAGTCGTTCGGCTACACGCTTACCGCCGGTGACTTCGACAACGATGGCTTCGCTGACCTGGGTATCGGTGTGCCATTCGAGTCCAGCAGTGCCACTGCCGCCGGTGGGGTCAACGTGTTGTACGGCCGCGCCGCGGGACTCACCGGCTCGGGCAGCCAGTTCTTCACCCAGAACAGTGCCGGCGTGGGTAGCTCGGCCGAGGCCAACGACACGTTCGGCCTGGGCCTTGCCGCGGGCGACTTCGACAACGACGGATTTGCCGACCTGGCCATCGGTGTGCCCGGCGAGGCCAGCAGCATCCGCGCCGTCGGTGCGGCGAACATCCTCTACGGCAGCGCTGCCGGACTCAGCGGCACCGGCAGCCAGATGTTCACCCAGAGCAGTTCGGGCGCCGGAAGCGGTGAGCACGATGACTCGTTCGGATTCGCGCTCACGGCCGGAGATTTCAACAACGACGGGTTCACCGAGCTGGGCGTTGGTGTCCCGTTCGAGGACACCGGCATCGTCGCGGACGCCGGCGAGGTCGACGTGCTGGCCGGCAGCACCACCGGGCTCACCGCAACCGGAAGCCAGTCGTTCACCCAGAACACTCCTGGAGTGGGTAACAACTCCGAAGACTTCGACATGTTCG
>DATAFN010000150.1:0-1827 GCA_036257435.1 Actinomycetes bacterium | reverse complement strand
GAGGCCGAGGACGAGATCGACAACCTGTTCGAGAGGCTGTCCGCGGGCGGCGCGGTGCTCATGGACCTGCAGAACCACGGCTTCAGCCGGAAGTTCGGCTGGGTGAACGACCGGTTCGGCGTGTCCTGGCAGCTGAACCTGCCCTGAACTGGGGAGCAGAGGACCCGGCCACCAGACCGCTCCCCCACGGGGGGAGTCGGACGGCGCCGTATAGTGCCCGGATGTCCACGCTGACCGGCGGCCTGGTCCGGCTCGACCCGCTGTCCATAGCTCACGCCGCGGGCCTGGCCGAGGCTGCCGCGGAGTCGCGTGAGCACTACGGCTACTCCCCCATTCCCGAGGGTGCCGACCGGGCCGAGGCGTTCGTCCGTTCCGCGCTGGCCGAGCGCGCCAACGGCGAATCGATCCCGTACGCGATAGTCGATCTGCGGCGGGACCGGATTGCGGGCTCCACCCGGTTCATGGACATCGGTTACTGGAGCGGGCCGCCGTGGATCATCGAGCCGGCCGCCGCGGCCATCGCGCTGGGCGCGACGCCGACCGTGGCCGAGATCGGCCATACCTGGCTAGCCGCCGGCGCCCAGCGCACCGGCATCAATGTCGAGATGAAACTGCTCATGCTCGCCCTTGCGTTCGACGACTGGCAGTGCCTGCGGATCACGTTGAAGACCGACGCCCGCAACGACCGGTCCCGGACCGCGATCTCCGCGCTGGGCGCGGCGTTCGAAGGGATCCGCCGGGCGCACATGCCGGCCAGCGACGGTGGCCTTCGGGACAGCGCGTACTACTCGATCGTCGCCGCCGAATGGCCGGCCGTCCGGGATCGGCTGCGCGCCCGGCTGGACCGCTTCCGCTAGGAGGAACGCGCCACCGGTCAGACCGCCTTCTGGTAGCCGCGGAACGTCAGCGTAGCCAGCCACACCATCAGGACCGCGAGGCCGAGCAGCAGCCCGCTGTAGCCGAACGCCGCCGCCCAGTCCGGATTGGCCGCCAGCGCGCCCCGGGCCGCGTCGAGCGCCCAGTTGACCGGGTTGAGCGTGGCTGCGTCCCGCATCCAGCCCGGCATCAGCGTCGGGGCCATGAACGCGCTGGACAGGAACGTCAGCGGCAGCAGCAGGAACACGCTGAGCCCGATGATGGTCTCGCGCTGCCGCAGTGTCATGCCGACCGCGTTGGACATCGCGCTGAAGACGGTTCCGAGCAGCACCGATGTGATCACGAGCAAGGTGACGCCGCCCACTCCCCCTGGGTAGTGCGCGCCCGCTGCCCAGCCGAGCAGGACGATGATCACCGACTGCAGCGCGGTGCTGATCCCGGCCGTGATCACTGAGGCGCTCATGATGGCGCCGCGGCTGACCGGAGTGATCAAGAACCGGTTCGTGATCCCGCGCTCGATGTCCTCCAGCACGCCCATGCCCGTCCACATGTTCGACGAGACCGCGTTCATCACGACGACGCCGGGCACCAGGTAGTCCAGGTACGAGCCGGTGCCGAAGCCGGGCAGCTCGACGATCCGCCGGAACAGGCTGCCGAACAGGAACAGCCAAACCACCGGCTGCACCAATGTGATCACAACGATGCCGGCCTGGCGCACCAGCGCCTTGAGCTGGCGATGGGTCAGCCACCAAGTCTGGGTAAGTGCGGCGGTCATCGGGATCCTCCCGTCGTGGTCAGGGTTGGTGCGTCGGTGCCGGCGTCGGACTCCGCTTCGGCGAACCGGCGCCCGACGTGGCGCAGGTAGACGTCGTCCAGCGACGGCCGGGCGACGGTCACCGCCGCGACCGGGACACCGGCCCGGTCAAGTGCCGCGAGCACAGCCGGTACCGT
>DATAFN010000136.1:0-14941 GCA_036257435.1 Actinomycetes bacterium | reverse complement strand
CATCCCGCGAGATGCGCTGGAGGCCGCTCGGGTGGACGGTGCAACCGAGTGGCAGGTGTTCCGCCGGGTGACGATGCCGCTGCTCGCGCCGGTGCTGCTCGTGGTCCTGGTCACGCTCGTCATCAACGTGTTGAAGATCTTCGACCTGGTCTACATCATCGCGCCCGGCTCGACCCAGCCGAACGCGAACGTGCTCGCTCTGCAGATGTACTTGGCCTCGTTCGGGGGCGGCAACAACCAAGGCCTGGGTAGCGCGATCGCGGTTGCGCTGTTCCTGCTCGTGGTCCCCGCCATGCTGTTCAACATCCGCCGGTTCCGGCAGGAGAAGCGATGAGCCAGACCGTAGTCGAGCCCAGCCCGGCGGTAGAACCTGAGCCGTCGCCGGGCGAGTCTTCGTCCGGGCTTGGCGCTCCCCGCCGCGGACTAGCCTCGCGCATCGTCAACCGGACTGGCAGTGGGGTACTACAGGTTCTGCTGATCATCGTCGCGTTGATCTGGCTGGTGCCCACCCTCGGGTTGTTCATCGCGTCGTTGCGACCGGCCCAGGACAACGCGTCGAGCGGCTGGTGGACCGCGCTCACCGATCCGGCGAGCCTCACGTTCGAGAACTACCGCAACCTGCTCGACAACGCCGACATCGTCCAGTCGTTGTTCAACACCGTGCTCATCACGCTGCCGGCAACCATCCTGGTTGTGCTGATCGCGGCACTGGCCGGCTACGCGTTCGCCTGGCTGGAGTTTCCCGGGCGGGACTGGCTATTCCTGCTCGTGGTCGGGCTGCTCGTGGTGCCGATCCAGGTGGGCCTGATCCCGATCGCTCGGCTCTACCGGGATATCGGCATCTTCGGCACCATCACCGGGGTCGTGCTGTTCCACGTCGCGTTCGGGTTGCCGTTCGCGATCTTCCTGTTGCGCAACTACTTCATCGGCATCCCGCGGGACTTGCTCGAGGCCGCCCGGATGGACGGTGGCACCGAGCTCACGATCTTCTACAAGGTGATCCTGCCGCTCGGCCTGCCAGCGATCGCATCGCTGGCCATCTTCCAGTTCATGTGGGTGTGGAATGACCTGCTGGTTGCGCTGATCTTCTCCACGAACGAGACGAAGCCAATGACGGTGGCACTGCAGCAGGAGGTGCGGCAGTTCTCGTCGAACTTCGACGTGCTCGCACCGGGCGCGTTCCTGTCGCTACTCGTGCCGTTGATCGTGTTCTTCGCGTTCCAGCGGTACTTCGTCCAGGGTGTGCTCGCGGGTTCGGTGAAGTAGCGGTCGCACCTGGGTTTCGCCTGCGCGGTTGCTCCCGGTTCCTCCGTTTCTGGCGGTTGAGTGTCCAGGCAGCTCGAGCTGGACAGTCGGACTCGTCCCTTTGCCGGGTCGTGCGCCGCCTGAAGCGCGCGCCAAGCCCCCTGAGCGCGCCAAGGCGGGTAGTCGAGCGAACGTCGACAGGAGCCTGCGGAGGACGTTGCCCGATTGTCAGCACGGCAGGCACGGTGATCAGGGAGCGAATCGTTCGCTATCCGGTGGAAACGGTCCTCGATGACGGAGATATGCGCATCACTCGTGTTGAACCGACTCTTGTCAGGCCGACCGGTCCCGATATATCGTCGACCTATCGAGAGTGCTCGGGATATGACAGGAGGCACTGAGCATGCATGATTTTGAATTTGGGCACGCTAGGCGCCGTGGCCGTCGCCACGGCTGGGAGTTCGGCCCGTACATGTGGCCGCCGTTCGTCGGCGGTCCTGGATTCCGTCGGGGGCCGCGGGTGCGCCGCGGCGACGTCAGGGCGGCCACGCTGGCGCTGCTCGCCGAGCAGCCGTACAACGGCTATCAGCTCATCGGCGAGATCATGGAGCGAAGCGCGGGGGTGTGGCGGCCCAGCCCCGGCTCGGTCTACCCGGCGCTGGCCCAGCTGGAGAAGGAGGGCCTGATCGTTACGGAGGGTCGTGGCGGCCGCCGGGTTTACCGGCTGACCGAGGCCGGGCAGGCCTTCGTCGACGCGCACCCGGACGAGTTCGACTCGCCCTGGGACAGCGTCGCGGACACGGTGACCGACGACATGGTGGCTTCGCGCGATCTCGTCGGCGCAGTCGCGATGGCGTTTATGCAGGTCGCGCACAGCGGTACCGACGAGCAGGTAAGCCAGGCCAGGCAGGTGCTTACCGAGGCCAGGCGATCGCTGTACCGGATCCTCGCCGATGAGCCGACCGACCAGACCGGCACCGATCAGACCGGCACCGATGACACCGACGCGGACCACGAGGAGGCGGCTGGTGCCTGATGCCGCGGTGATCTCGGTCGCCGGATTGGCCAAGCGCTACGGCGAAATCGAGGCGGTTCGCGGGGTGGACTTCGAGGTCGTCGCGGGTGAGGTGTTCGGCTTCCTCGGGCCCAACGGGGCCGGCAAGTCCACCACTATCAAGATGCTGTGCACGCTGGTCGAGCCGAGCGCCGGTTCCGCCCTGGTGGCCGGGCACGACGTGGTACGGGCCAGGGACGACGTCCGCCGCAACATCGGCCTGGTGTTCCAGGATCCGACGCTGGACGAGTACCTCAGCGCGGAGCAGAACCTGCGCTTCCACGCCGAGCTGTACGGCATGCCCAAGGCGGTACTACCGGCTCGCAGTCGCGAGGTGCTCGAGATGGTCGGGCTCTGGGATCGGCGCGCCGGACTGGTCAGTACCTATTCCGGTGGCATGAAACGGCGGCTGGAGATCGCCCGCGGGCTACTGCACGCACCCCGGGTGCTGTTCCTGGACGAGCCGACCGTCGGGCTCGACCCGCAGACCCGCACCTCGATCTGGTCCTACATCGAGGAACTGCGCCGACGGGAGGACATCACCATCTTCCTGACCACGCACTACATGGACGAAGCCGAGCACTGCGACCGGATCGCCATCATCGACGACGGCCGGCTGGTGGTGCTGGACACGCCCGAGGCGCTCAAGGCCGCGGTAGGCAAGGACCGGGTGCAGATCCAGACCGCGGACGACCCGGCCGCGATCAACCGGCTTCGCGAGCGGTTCGGGATCGAGGCAGCCGTGCACGACGGCGCCGTGACGTTCGCCGTGGCCGGCGGCGAGCGGTTCGTGCCGGAGCTGTTCGCCGAGCTCGGAGTACCGATCCACGCCGTGAACGTGGCCAGGCCAACGCTCGATGACGTGTTCCTGGCCCACACCGGGCGCACTATCCGCGACGCCGAGGCCTCGGCTACGGACCGGATGCGCGGCACACTGATGGCGATGCGAGGTAGGAGATGACGGGATGGTCGCGGAGGTAGCCAGGGAAGCCGGTCCGATGCCGGCCAAGGTCACGGTGCCGCCGCGGAGCCTGCGCGGCGACCTGCGGGCGGTCAAGGTGGTCTGGCAGCGCGAGCTGATCAGATTCGCCAGGGACCGGATGCGCATCGTGGTCGCGTTGCTGCAGCCGTTGCTGTTCCTGTTCGTACTCGGCACCGGCCTGTCCTCGATGGTTCCGGCCGGCGCCGGCGGGGTCGGGCTGCGGACGTTCCTGTTCCCGGGCGTGCTGTCGATGGCGGTGATGTTCACCGCGCTGTTCTCGGCCGCGTCGGTGGTCTGGGACCGTGAGTTCGGCTTCCTGCGCGAGATGCTGGTGGCCCCGGTTCGGCGTGGCGCGATCGTGCTCGGCAAATGCCTGGGCGGCGCCTCGGTGGCGACGTTCCAGGGCCTGCTGATGCTGGTATTCGCCGGCGCGGTCGGAGTGCCGTACGCGCCGGTGCTGATGGTCACGTTGGTCGTCGAGATGGCGATCCTGGCGTTCGCGCTGACCGCGCTGGGAGTCATGGTGGCGGCCCGGATCCGCAGCATGCAGTCGTTCATGGCACTCAACCAGATGATCGTCATGCCGATGTTCTTCCTGTCCGGGGCGCTGTTCCCGCTGGTGAACCTGCCGTACTGGTTGACCCTGCTGACCCGGATCAACCCCCTGACCTACGCCGTGGACCCGATGCGGCGCGCGGTGTTCGCGCACCTGGAGACCGGCCCCGGACAGGCGCTGCGACCTGGGGTCACCTGGTGGGGCTGGCCGGTGCCGACGATGCTCGAGCTGCTCGTCGTGGTGCTGTTCGGGGTCGCGATGTTCCTGGTCGCGACGGTTAGGTTCCAGAAGGCCGACTAGCCCGTCCTGCTACGGTGCCCGGCGTGGAATTACCACGGTCGCTCGGCGTGCTGGCCGAGCGACCGTTCCGTGTCTACTTCGTTGGGCGCACCGTCTCCCTGCTCGGCAGCGCGATCACGCCGCTGGCGCTGACGTTCGCCGCGCTCGAGCTCGGCGCATCGGCCGGCCAGCTGGGACTCGTGCTCGGCGCCGCGGCGGTGCCAAAGCTGATATTCATCCTGCTCGGCGGCGTGTTCGGCGACCGGTTCGAGCGGCGCCGGATCCTGATCGCGACCGACCTGGCCATGGCCGCCTGCCAGGCGGTGGCCGCGGTGCTGCTGCTGGCCGGCACCGCGCAGATCTGGCAGCTGATCGCCCTTCAACTCGTCACCGGAACTGCGGCGGCGTTCTTCGCGCCGGCCTCGACCGGAGTGGTCCGCGACGTGGCCAGCGAGCCGCGCCTGCAGCAGGCCAATGCGCTGCTCGGCATGTCACAGAACATCTGCGGGCTGATCGGACCGGCGATCGCCGGTGCACTGGTGGCGCTCGCCTCGCCGGGATGGGCGTTCGGCATCGACGCGATCACGTTCGTCCTCAGCGCGGTCGCTCTGTCGCGGATTCCGGCCAGCTTCGGCCGGATGGTGGCCAGGACCGGCATGATCCGCGATCTCGTCGACGGCTGGCGGGAGTTCATCTCGCGAACCTGGGTGTGGGCGATGGTGCTCAGCTTCGCCGCTTACCAAGCCACCGTGCTGCCCGCGGTCTTCGTGCTCGGACCGGTGCTGGCCGAGCAGGAGCTCGGCGGTGCTGCGGCCTGGGCGGCGATCTTGACCGGGCGCAGTGCCGGCGCGCTCGCGGTCGGGCTGGTGCTGCTGCGCTGGCGGCCGCGCCGGCCGTTGGTGGCCTCGACCCTGCTCATCCTGCTGGACGTGCCGTTCCTGGTCCTGCTCGGGCTCGGCGCCCCGCTGCCGGTCCTCGTGCTGGCCGGCGCGATCTCCGCGGCCGCGGTCATCGGGGCGGACACGGTTTGGTTGACCACATTGCAGGAGCAGGTGCCGCCGCACGCGCTGTCCAGAGTGAGCTCGTACGACTGGCTCGGCTCACTGGCGATCAACCCGCTGGGTTTCGCGCTGGTCGGAGTGCTGGCCGCGGGGTACGGCGCCGGACCGGTGCTCGCGGTGATCGTGGTGCTGCACGTGCTGATCCATCTGGTGCTGCTGGCAATGCCGGCGATCCGCGCGGTGGGCCGGCCGGAGGCCGCGGACACGCCGGCGGCCGGGGCGCAGACCACGGAAGCGCCGGCCGCCGAGAAGGCGCCGAACTAGCTACAGCGCCAGTGCCGTCAGCACCCGGTTCAGCGACCCGTCGAGTCCCCAGCGATCGGAAAGCTCGACCAGGGCGGGGGGATCGGCCGGCTTCGTCGGCAGTGCCGCGTCGTGCGACGGGATCGCGAGGTTGGTGGCAACGCGAACCACCGGCTGCGCCGCGACCAGGTAGTCCCTGGCCGCGCTGAGCTTCATTCGTAACCCGGGCGCCAGTCCCGAGGCCGGGTCGTCGATGGCGGCCAGCAATCCCTGCACCGAGCCGTAGCCATCGATCAACGATGCCGCGGTCTTCTCACCGACCCCGGCAACCCCGACCAGCCCGTCGCTCGGATCGCCGCGCAGCAGCGCGAAGTCGGCGTATCCGGCCGCCGGAACCCCGTACTTGCGCCGGACCACCGCGTCGTCCACGACCTCGAGCTTGCGTACGCCACGACCGATGTACAGCACCCGCACCGACCGCGCGTCGTCCACGACCTGGAACAGGTCGCGATCACCGCTGACCACGTCCACCGGCATGGTCGCGTGCGCGGCCAGCGTGCCGATCACGTCGTCGGCCTCGTAGTCGGCCACCCCGATCCGGGCGATGCCGAGCGCGTCCAGCACCGCTTCGATCACCGGGACCTGCGTCTCCAGTGCCGGCGGTACGACCTCGATGTGGTTGCTTCCAGGGGCTAGCCGCTGTGCCTTGTAGGAAGGAACCGCGCTCACTCGCCAGGCCGGGCGCCAGTCCGCGTCCAGGCACGCGATCAGGTGAGTGGGGCGGTGCTGGCCGCCGACCAGAAACGCAATCATGTCGAGGAACCCGCGCACCGCATTGACCGGGGTACCGTCCGGCGCAGTGATCGAGTCCGGCACGCCGAAGAAGGCACGGAAGTACATCGAAGCGGAGTCCAGCAGCATCATCCGTCGGCTCACGGGCGTCATTGTGCCGCGCGCTAACCTGTGGGCCGTGACCACCTCGACAACTCCGGACCGGCTGCAGCGCGCCCAGCAGGCCACGGCCGCGGCCGGGCTCGACGCGCTGCTGATCACGCCCGGCGCCGATCTGCGCTACCTGACCGGCTACGAAGCGACCCCGCTGGAGCGGCTGACCTGCCTGGTGCTGCCGGCTGAGGGCGATCCGGTGCTGGTGGTTCCGACCCTGGAGCGGCCGGCCGCGGAGGCGTCCGGCGCCGGTAAGCTCGGCCTGGAGATCGCCGCCTGGGAGGAGACCGAGGACCCGTACGCACTGGCCGCATCGGTGGTCCGGGACGCGCGCACGGTCGCGGTGGACAACCACATGTGGGCGGAGAAGGTGATGGCGCTGCGGGCCGCTTTCCCCGGTGCCGAGCAGCGCCTGGCCGGTGACGTGCTGCGCGAGCTACGGATTCGGAAGAGCGCGGAGGAAGTCGAGGAGCTGCGCCGGGCCGCGGCCGCGATCGACGGGGTGCACGCGCAGGTGCCCGAGTGGCTACGACCCGGGCGTACCGAGCGCGAGGTCGGCAAGGACATCGCGGACGCGATCGTCGCGGCCGGGCACGTGCGCGCCGACTTCGTCATCGTCGGGTCCGGACCGAACGGCGCGAGCCCGCACCACGAGATCTCCGATCGGGTCATCGAGGTCGGCGATCCGGTCGTGGTCGACATCGGCGGATCCATGCCGTCCGGCTACTGCTCGGATTCCACCCGGACCTATGTGGTCGGCGAGCCGCCGGTGGACTTCCTGGCGTACTACGACGCGCTGCTCACCGCCCAGGTCTCCGCCTGCGAGGCGGTACGGCCGGGCGTGCGCTGCGAGTCCATCGACGCGGTAGCCAGAGAGCTGCTGACCGAGGCCGGCTACGGGCAGTACTTCATCCACCGCACCGGCCACGGCATCGGCCTCGAGGTGCACGAGGAGCCGTACCTGGTGGCTGGCAACACTCGCCCGCTCGAGCCCGGAATGGCGTTCTCGGTCGAGCCCGGCGTCTACCTAGCCGGCCGGCACGGGGCGCGGATCGAGGACATCATGGTCTGTACCGACACCGGCGGCGAGCGCCTCAACCTGCGTCCACGCGAGCTCGTGGTCGTCGAATGAACACCCCACGAAATCGCTCGCTTCGCTCACGCTTGCACGGGGACCCGGTATGAGCCCGGTCGAACGGCAGATGCCGACCGCCGACGGCGCCGCGGCGATCGAGCTGGCCAGGGAACTTGTCGATAAAGAGCTAGCCCCGAAGGTCACCGCGCATGAGGAGAGCGGGCGGTTCCCG
Source organism: Actinomycetes bacterium (assembly GCA_036257435.1). Taxonomy (GTDB): domain Bacteria; phylum Actinomycetota; class Actinomycetes; order JAKEEW01; family JAKEEW01; genus DATAFN01. The sequence goes on along the minus strand of DATAFN010000136.1, from coordinate 7,269 downwards.
CGGGATGTGTTCCACATCCTGGGCCGGGCCGGACTGCTCGGGCTGCCATATCCCGAGGAGTACGGCGGCGCCGCTCAGCCGTACGAGGTCTACACCCAGGTCGTCGAGGAGCTGGCGCGCGGCTGGCTTGCGGTCGGACTGGGAGTCAGCGTGCACACGCTGTCCTGTTACCCGCTGGCCACGGTCGGCACCGAGGAGCAGAAGCGCGAGTGGCTATCCGATCTGGTCGGCGGTGAGCTGCTCGGTGCTTACTGCCTGTCCGAACCGCAGTCCGGGTCGGACGCGGCGGCGCTGTCCACCCGGGCGGTACCCGACGGCGCCGACTACCGGGTCAACGGCACCAAGGCCTGGATCAGCCACGCCGGGCAGGCCGACTTCTACAGCATGTTCGTGCGGACCTCGGACGACGGTTCGCGCGGGATCAGCTGCCTGCTTACCCCGGCCGACACGCCGGGGCTCACGGTCGCCCCGGCCGAGCGGAAGATGGGCCTGAAGGCCTCTACCACCGCGCAGATCGTGCTCGACAACGCGCGGATCCCGGTCGCCCGGCGGCTCGGTGCGGAGGGCGACGGGTTCGGGATCGCGCTCGGTGCGCTGGACGGTGGGCGCCTGGGTATCGCCGCCTGCGCGGTCGGGCTCGCCCAGGCCGCGCTGGAACTCGCGGTTGGGCACGCCAAGGAACGGCGCCAGTTCGGTCAGACCATCATCGACTTCCAGGGACTGCAGTTCATGCTCGCCGACATGGCTACCCAGGTGGCCGCCGGCCGCGCGCTCTACATCGCCGCCGCCCGCCGGCGAGACGCCGGGCTGCCGTCCACCGCCCAGGCGGCGATGGCCAAGCTGTTCTGCACCGATATGGCGATGAAGGTGACCACCGACACGGTGCAGGTGCTGGGCGGGTACGGCTACGTCAGCGACTTCCCGGCCGAGCGGTACATGCGCGAGGCGAAGGTCCTGCAGATCGTCGAAGGCACCAACCAGGTGCAGCGAATCGTGATCGGCCGGCACCTGCAGCGCGAGCCCACCCGGTGAAACCGGCCGGGACCTAAGATGCCCAGCCACGAGCACGCTTCCGCCATCGCGCCCGAAGACCTCGAGCGCCTGTACGTGGAACGCGTGAACGCCGGCGATGTCGACGGCCTGGTCGCGCTGTTCGAGCCGGACGCGGTGATCGCCTTCGCGCCGGGGGAGACCGCGACCGGCAGCCAGGCAATCCGCCAGCTGTTCCACGACCTGGTCGCGTCCGGGGTGACGCTGACGTTCCGAGGGCAGCAGCCGACGCTGCGGGTGGGTGACCTGGCACTGACATCGACCCGGCTCCAGGGCGGTGACGCGACCGTGGAGATCGCTCGTCGCCAACCCGACGGCACCTGGCGGTGGGTGATCGATCAGTGGAGCGTGCTCGGCGGGAAGTCTGATCACGAGCTACGGCCGGACGACTAGGCTCGGGTAAGTGATCCAGCCGCAAGCCGAGCTGGAGTATGCGAGCGCGCGTGGGCGCGTCGTCCTGGCCGCGGCGGTGCTCGCCTCCGGGGTAGCGTTCCTGGACTCGACCGTGGTCAATGTCGCGCTGCCGGCGATCGGGCGCGACCTGGACGCCAGCCTCCCGGTGCTGCAGTGGATCGTCGACGGCTACCTGCTCACGCTCGGCTCGCTGGTGCTGGTCGGCGGCGCGCTGGGCGACCTGCTGGGTAAGCGCCGGGTCTTCGAGACCGGGCTGATCGCGTTTGGAGTTGCGTCCCTCGGCTGCGGGCTGGCCCCGAGCGGAGCGCTGCTGGTGGGCGCCCGGCTGGTCCAAGGTGCGGCCGCCGCGCTGCTGGTGCCGAACTCGCTCGCCGTGCTCACGTCGACGTTCCGGCCGGCGGACCGGGGCCGAGCGATCGGCGCCTGGTCCGGGCTGGCCGGCGTGTCCACGGTTTTCGGGCCGTTCGCCGGCGGCTGGCTGGTGGATGTCGCCTCCTGGCGGTTCGTGTTCCTGATCAACCTGCCGTTCATCGCCGCAGCGCTGGTACTGTCCCGGGGCGGAATTCCGGACATACCCGGCACCCATCGGCCCGGGCACGCGATGCGCGAGGTCGACGTCGGCGGCGCCGCGCTGGTCACCGCCGGGCTCGCGGTCTTGGTGTTCCCGCTGATCGAGTACGCCCGGCTCCCGAGCGGGCTGGTCTGGGCGCTGCTGGCTACCGGGCTGGTCCTACTAGTAGTCGCGGTCCGTTACGAGTGGGCCAGGGAGCATGACGGCCGAGCGGTGACGCTGCCGGTGTCCCTGTTCGGCGTGCGAACGTTCACCGCGGCCAACGTCATCACGCTCGCGGTATACGGCGCGCTGGGCGGCGCGATGTTCCTACTGAGCCTCACCCTGCAGATCGGGCTCGGCTACTCCGCGCTCGAGGCGGGTCTGGCTACGCTCCCGGTCACGATCCTGCTGCTGGTGCTGTCCGCCCGGGTCGGTGCGCTGCTGCCACGGTTCGGCGTCCGGCTTCCGCTCACCGCCGGGCCGCTGATCACCGCGGCCGGGTTACTGCTGCTGACCATGGTGCAGGAGGGCACCTCCTACTGGACCGGGGTGTTCCCGGGCATCGTCGTGTTCGGCGCCGGTCTGTGCCTGATCGTGGCGCCGGTGACCACGGCCGCGCTGGCCGACATCGAGGGGTTGCATGCCGGCGCCGCATCCGGGACCAACAACGCGGTCGCGCGAATCGCCGGGCTGTTCGCGATCGCCGCGCTGCCGGTGCTAGTTGGCCTGGATCCGGACGCGATCGCCGAGCCGGCCACGCTGGTCGAGGGGTTCGAGGCGGCGATGCGGATCTGCGCCGGCCTGTCTGCGGCGGGCGCACTGGCGGCGTTCACGCTGCTCCCGGCCGGACCGGTGCACCGCCGGGCCAGGGCGGCCGCCGGGCAGGTGGCTGCCGGCGGCCGCTGAGCCGCCATCGCGCCGTCGCTACTTACCTGGTCTTTGGACGGGCGCTAGGTTAGCGATCGTGGAGGACCTCGATCGGCTGATCGTCCGGTTGCTCACCAAGGACGGGCGGATGAGCTACACCGACCTTGGTAAGGCGACCGGGCTGTCGACGTCCGCGGTCCACCAGCGGGTGCGCCGGCTCGAGCAGCGCGGGGTGATCAGGCGGTACGCCGCCATCGTCGATCCGGACGCGGCTGGGCTTTCGCTCACCGCATTCATCTCGGTGAAGCCGTTCGACCCGGCCGCCGTCGACGACGTTCCCGACCGGCTGGCCAGCATTCCGGAGATCGAGGCGTGCCATAGCGTCGCCGGCGACGAGAACTACATCCTCAAGGTCCGGGTGCCGACACCGCAGGACCTCGAGCAGCTGCTCGCGACGATCAGATCCCAGGCCAATGTGTCCACCCGGACCACGGTGGTGCTCAGCACTCCATACGAGTGGCGCCCACCGAACCTGTAACTGACCGGTTGCTCCGCCCGTGCCTAGCGCGGGTCCCAGGCGCCGGGCGCGTCGACCAGCCGGCGAACCTGCGCCGGCAGCCGATCCTCGGCGATGTCGGCCAGGCTCACGTGGTCGAGCACGTCGCGCAGCGCGGACCTGGTCGCCACCCAGACATCCTGCAGCCGCGCCGCCGGACCGACGTACGCCGCATGCTCCGGCCGGTCGCCCCGCACCGCGGCCAGCGGCCCGTCCAGCGCCCTGACCACTTCCGCAACCGTGATGTCGGAGGCCGCTCTGGCCAGCCGGTAGCCTCCCTCGGCACCGCGCCGGCTGGTTACGATCTGCGCCTGGCGGAGCTGGCGCAGGATCGACTCGAGGAACCGCGGCGGGATCTCCTGCGCCTTCGCCAGGTGATCTCCGGTGACCAGCTGCCCGCGTTCGATCGCGTCGGCAGCCGCGAGCTCGAGCAATGCTCGCATCGCGTAGTCGACCTTGGCCGAGACGTACATGCCGCTATTCTCGCCCCGCCCCTAGTCACTCGTACCGACTCGACGCGCCGTACTCGACCGGACCGGCGAACAGGTCATCGACGTTCGCGTCGGTCTCGTCCTCCTCGTCGGATCGCCGGCTGGGATCAGCCAGCACCCAGACCACCCAGATCAGCGTCAACAGAAGTCGCACCCAACCCGGCTGGATCGGCAGGAACGGCACCACAACCACCGCGCGATCGATGCCCTCGATCATCGTGACGATCGCGAGCAGCCAGGTCAGCGCGCCCAGTGCGCGGCCGCCATCCCGGCGCAGCCGGTGGCCGAGCACCGCAAGCCAGCTACCGATGAGCAGGTAGCCGACGCCGAGCAGCCGGGTGCCCATCATCCCGGTGCCGACCACGGTCAGGGCCAGCCCGATCCCACCGGCCAGGCTCGCGATCAGCACCGTCCGGGTCCGGCGCACCCGCCGCCAGAGCAGCAGCATTCCGGCCAGCCCGATCACGAGTGCCTGGCCGAGCAGAATCTGCACCTCGATCCGCCACAGCCCGCTGGCGCCGTACCAGTCGCAGCCACGCGGCACTGCCCGCGCCTGCTGGTCGAACCCGGCGCAGTGCAGCAGCTTCAGCGTCTTGATCGGATCACCGAGGATCCGGGTCGAGCCCCAGGAGCTGCCGCAGCGTGGCGCCAGCACCGGATCGCTGCTGTCCTCGCTCGCGGCCTGCCAGCAGTTCCCCGCGCCCTGTCCGTCCCACCAGAAGTCCAGGCCGTTGCGCTGCTGCGAGCCGTCCGGCGCGACGCCGAGCTGGTTGGCGATGTAGCGGTTGTAGTGCGAGGTGTCGAAGAACTTGTCGATGTCGTCGCCGCGCACGATCGACGGCACCCAGAACAGCATGAACCCGGCGTAGTCGTTGCCGTAGATCCAGTTCTGCTGGAACAGGTTGTAGTTGCCGCCCGCGGTGAGGATGCCGACGCCCTTCGGCACCCCGGTGGCCGGGCAGACCACGCCGGCCTCGTAGCCACGCTCGGCGTACGGCTTGGCACAGGTGCCGTTCCTGATGAAGTCGTAGTAGTCGACGTTGTTGTGGTAGATCCGGTTGCGCTCGAACTTCGCGTGGTTCTGCGGCAGACCCGGGTGGTCGGGGAACGCGCTGTCCATCGACACACCCGCGGTGTTGTCGTGGAAGTCGTTGTCGTGCGCCCACACCGAGTTGCCCGCCGTGCCCGAGTAACCGAGCAGGTTGTGATGGCTGTTGCAGTTGCGGATCTCGATCGCGTAGCGGTCGACGTCGTGCTTGCGCCCGGCGTTGATGTTGGAGGCGGCGCCCGGGTAGACGCCGGAGTCGCCGTTGCCGTAGGCCTCGCAGTCGGTGTACAGCCCGTGGTCGGTCACGAACGTGAGGAAGCCGTATTCGTCGTTGTACCGGCCGACGAGCTTGTCGATCACGAATCCGTCGGTCTCGATCACGTAGACGGCGTTGAACGTGGACCGCTCGGCGGTGAAGTTGCGGAAGTAGATGCCGTTGGCCCGGTCCGCCCGGATCGCGTTCAGCTTGTTGAACTGCGCGTCGATGACAACGTCGGACGGGGTCGCGCCGGTGCCCTCGATCTGCAAGTCGCGCTTGCCGAGGATGGCGACCAGGTTCTGCTCGTGCGGACACTCGACCTGCTGGTCGTAGGAGAGGATCTGGTAGCCCAGTTGTGCCCGCGGGGCCGGCAGCTCGGTGCACTGTTCGGTTGGCGGCGCCAGGCTCGGCTCCTCCCGGTACAGGCCGGGCAGGATGAGGATCCGATCACCGGGCTCGGCCTTGTCCACGGCTTCTTGCAGGTGCCGTGCCCCGTCCTCGCGGCACCTGTCGAACAGCTGCTGGTTGCGGTCGCGAAGCGCAGCCGGGAAGCCGGCGATCCGCTCGGCGAAATCGTCCTGGTCGGTCTTACACACCAAGATCTCAGTGCCGCCGGTTTCCCGGTAGACCGGCACTGAGCCGGTGCCGTCCGGGGCGGTGGTCTGGCGCTCCTCGTGAGCGGCCGCGATCCCGGGCAGTGCCGCGATGATCCCAACCGCGAACAGCGTGATCGCCGCCGCGCGGACAAGCTTCGCCATGGTCGCGGAGCATAGAGAACCCTGACGGTCCGGGCCAGAGCAACTCTGACCTGGTGTTACCCGTTCGTGTCCTGACTGGGTAAAGGTTGGATACCAGTTGGGCGTTTCCTGCTCAGGATGCCGAGCGGACCGGTTGCGGAGGCGCGCGTGCGCGATCGGGAGTTCGCCGAGTTCTACGCGGCTCGTAAGGACGCCGTGTTCCGAGCCGCCCTGGTCGCGATCGGTCAGCGGGCCGCGGCTGAGGACGCGGTGGCCGAGGCGTTCACCCGGGCCTACGAGCGATGGCGAACGGTCCGGGAGCATCCCAGCCCGACCGCGTGGGTCATCAGGACCGCGTTGAACGCGCACCGGTCGTCTTGGCGGCGCTGGCGTCGGGAACAGCTCGACGTGTTGCCCGACCGGGCCGCTGCCGAGCCCGCAACAACCGCGCTGCCGACCGACCTGCTGCGACTGCTGCTCGACCTCCCCGCACGGCAGCGCCAGGTGGTAGCGCTGCGGGTGCTCGCCGACCTGTCCGCCGAGGAGACCGGCACGATCCTCGGCATTACGTCGTCGACGGTCGGAGTCCACCTGCACCGGGCGATGAGCTGCTTACGGGGGCAGCTCATCGCCCCATCTAGCTCGACCGGGAGGCTGCCGTGATCTCCACCGAGCCCGGCCCCGACGACCTCCTCCAGGCCCGGATCCGGCAGGCGCTAGCAGGCGAGCGGTTCACCGTCCCGACCGCCGCCATTACCGGCCGGATGAGCCGGCACCGCCGGCGCACCTGGGTCGCCGTCGTCGCCGTCGCCGTCGCCGCTGCTGCCTCCATCGTTCCGATGCTGACCTCGATCCGGACCGATCGGGCGCCCGCGATCAGGCCGCCGGTGATCCTGCCCGGGCCTACCGGAACGACACTGGATGACACCTGCCGCGCCGAGGTTTTGGCCAGATTGGCGACCGGCGCTGACCTGCGGCCGGCGGAGCGGCACGCGCTGCCGCCGTTGCGGTACGCCTCCGACCTGGATGGGGTCCGCTTCTACGCCAGCAGCCGGGTCAGGTTGTTCTGCCGGTGGTCGGACGCAGAGCGGCGGGCGCGAGTCAGCGGGGCCGTGCCACCGGGGGCAGAGGTCGGTCGGTTGAACAGCCCCGACCTGGATCATGTCGAGATCCGGAGCCCGGGCAACGGCTTCGTCTTCGGTGGTCTGCCGCACGGCGTGGTAGCCGTCGAGATCGAGCTCTCCGACGGCCGGATCGTCCCCGCACACGTCGACGGGGACGTGTTCGTCGCCTC
>DATAFN010000118.1:0-11421 GCA_036257435.1 Actinomycetes bacterium | reverse complement strand
AACAACGAGCACTGGACCCTGATGGCCCAGAGCCGGCTCGGCGCCGCGACCGACGAGGGCATCGGCGAGCGTGCCGGCGACCTCGGCGCGTGGAACAAGCTGCAGCTCGGCTGGCTGAACTATGCGACGGTGAACGCCGGGCAGAAGGTCAGCGTCAATCTCGGCCCGCAGGAGTTCAACACGTCCAAGCCACAGGCCGCGGTCGTGACGCTACCGAAGAAATCGGTGACCACCGATCTCGGCGCCCCGTTTGCCGGGGAGAAACAGTACTTCTCGGGCAACGCGGACGACCTCAATACCTCGATGACCAAGCAGCTGGACCTGACCGGTAAGGCGTCGGCAGCGGTGTCGTTCCAGGCCCGCTACGGCATCGAGGCCGGGTTCGACTACTTCTACGTCGAGGCCAGCTCGGACGGCACGAACTTCACCGCGCTCGACGGCACGGTGGACGGCGCGCCGTTCAGCCACGACGGCGCCGGCCGGCCGGCGATCGAGGGCCACAGCGATGGCTGGGTTCCGGTCAACGTGTCGCTGAACGCCTACGCGGGCGCTCCGGTGTGGCTGCGCTTCCACTACGTCACCGACGGTGGCGTATCGGAGGGTGGCCTGTTCGCGGACGCGATCTCGGTAACCGCCGACGGAAGCGAGATCTTCGCCGACGGCGCCGAGACCGACGCCGGCTGGAGCTTCAACGGCTTCAGCACCGTAGGGGCGACCAAGACCGAGCTGTTCGACCACTACTACATCGCCGGACATCGGTCCTACGTGTCGTACGACCAGTACCTGGAGACCGGGCCGTACTACTTCGGTTACCAGAACACGCGGCCCGACTTCGTCGACCACTACGCGTACCAGCAGGGTCTACTGATCTCCTACTGGGACACGTCGTACGGCGACAACGACACGTTCGCCCACCCGGGCTCGGGTAGGAACCTCTACATCGACGCCCACCCGCAGCCGTTCCTTCGTGCCGACGGTGTGCTATGGCGCGCCCGCGTCCAGGTCTACGACGCGCCGTTCGGCCTGACGAGGACGGACTCGATGACGCTGCACCACAACAGCCAGGCGATGACGATCAGCAGCCGGCCGGGGCAGCCGATATTCAACGACACGGACCAGTACTGGTTCGCGTCGCTGCCGAACCACGGGGTGAAGCTCCCCGCGCTCGGCGTGCAGATCAAGGTTCAGGACATCGTCGGTACCTCGATGAAGATCAAGATCGCCACGGTTCCTGGGTCGTAACAGGATCCGCAGGTAACGCGAACGGCGCCCGGGACTCCCCGGGCGCCGTTCGTCGTTCCGGCTAGCAGTCCGGACCCGGGATGAGCACTACCACCGCAGGCTCGGCGGGCTATCCGACGTAGGGTGGCAGCAAATGAGGTGGAGCCGGTGCATGCTCGCGGCCGGGGCGCTGGCGATAGTGCTGGCATCGGTTGCGGCCTGCGGCGATAACCAGAGCGGAGGCGCGGTGGGCGAGTCCGAGTCGAGCAGTCCGCCGCTGTCCAGCGTCCCGCCACCCACGGCGACCAGGCCGACCGGGCCCCCGAGCACCCCGTCCGACCGGCAGCCCACCGGCTGGATCGCCGGCCGGGTCACCCAAGGGGGATCGGGTCCGTGCTACGGCTTGGAGACCGACGACGGGATCCAGTACGCCTTGTACAACGCGGACGGCATCACGCTGGAGACGGGCGCGGTCGTTCGGGTGCGGGTCGAGCCGTTGCTGCTGCGGATCTACTGCGGTCCCGGACAGCACGTCCACATGCTCGAGGTCGAGATCCTCACTTGAGCATCGCTGGCGCAGGACCCAGGCGTGCGAAAGCGCGATCCGGGCCGGTGCGTGCGCCAGCTCGATTCGCCCGCTAGTCGCCGGTGCCGGCGGGCGGGGTGTCCGGACCGCTGATCCGATCCGGCGGCGGCTCCCCCGGCCCGGTATCGGTTGCACCTTCGGCGGGACCCGCCTCGGCACCGGCCTCCGCGCCGGCCCCGGTCCCGGCCTCAGCGCCACCCGCCCCGGCATCACCGGCCGCAGGTCCGGAAACCTTGCCGTCCTTGCCCTCGGCCGGCTTCTTGCCGGAGCCGGTGGTGGCCAGCAGCGCGTCGAGCTTGGCACCGAGCAGCCGCTGGAACTTGCGCTTCGGACGGGTCCGGTCGAGCACCGCGACCTCGAGCTGGTTGGCCGGTAGCTGGCGTGGGCTGGGGCCGGCCTCGGACAGCACGTCAACGGCGAGCCGGAGCGCATCGGGCAACGCCGGGTTGTCGCCGTAGCGCTGCTCGAGCAGGTTCGCGGTTGCCTCGGCCGAACCGCCCATCGCCACATAGCGGTGCTCGTCGGCGACCGAACCGTCGTAGGTCAGCCGGTAGATCTGGTCCTCCTCGGCGGACTCCCCCACCTCGGCCACTACGATCTCGACCTCGTACGGCTTGATGCTCTCGGTGAAGATGGTGCCCAGTGTCTGGGCGTACGCATTGGCCAGACCGCGCCCGGTCACGTCGCGGCGATCGTACGAGTAGCCCTGCAGATCGGCGAGCCGGACGCCGGCCTTGCGCAGGTTCTCGAACTCGTTGTACTTGCCGACCGCGGCGAACGCGATCCGGTCATAGATCTCGCTGATCTTGTGCAGCGCACGGGACGGGTTCTCGGCGACGAACAGGATGCCGTCGGTGTACTGCAGGACGACCACGCTGCGCCCTCGCGCGATGCCTTTGCGGGCATAGTCGGCCTTGTCCTTGACCTGCTGCTCGGCCGGCACGTAGAAGGGCATCGACACCGGGGGTCCTCCTCCTCTCCGGCCGGCGACCATCGCCGGGCCAGTGGTGATCAGATCAGCGGGGCCTGCGGGCCGTCGGGGTGCGTCATCCGGCCCTCGACCACCGTGCGCACCACGTCGCCGATCTCTGCGTCGGGCAGCCTGCGGTAGCCGTCCGCGGTAACCACCGAGACCACCGGGTAGATCCGCCTGGTGAGGTCGGGACCGCCGGTGGCCGAGTCGTCGTCGGCGGCATCGTAGAGCGCCTGCACGCACGCGGTGGCCGCCTCCGCGACGCTGAGCGTGTCCCGGTACAGCTTCTTCAGTGCGCCCCGGGCGAACAGCGAGCCCGAGCCGACTGCGTGGAACTGATGCTCCTCGTACCGGCCACCGGCGATGTCGTAGCTGAAGATGCGGCCAGAATCAGTTTCCGAGTCGTAGCCGGCGAACAACGGCACCACGGCCAGGCCCTGCATGGCCAGCGCCAGGTTGGAGCGGATCATCGTGGCGAGGCGGTTGGCCTTACCGTCGAGGGACAGCACGGTTCCCTCGATCTTCTCGTAGTGCTCGAGCTCGACCTGGAACAACCGCACCATCTCGACCGCGACCCCGGCGGTGCCGGCGATGCCGACGCAGGAGAACTCGTCGGCCTGGTAGACCTTCTCGATGTCGCGCTGCGCGATGACGTTGCCCATCGTGGCCCGCCGGTCGCCGGCCATCGCCACTCCGCCTGGAAACGCGACCGCAACGATCGTGGTGCCGTGCCTGGCCTCGGTCGTGACCGGCGTGACCGGCAGCTGCCGGCGCGCCGGCAGCAGATCGGGCGCGTATCCGGCCAGGAACTCGGTGAACGAGGAGGTCCCAACGGCCAGGAAGGCCGCGGGCAACCGCCCTTGGCCGATCGGATTGGGTTGCACGCGACTCCTTTCCGTTTCCGGCTGGGCCGTACGCTAGCGGATCAGCGCGGCCGGCCCGGGACAGTGTCGATCCTGGCTCGCCGGTCGGCGCGCGCTGGCAGCCAGCGAGCTACTGACCGCCCTTTTGGACGAACTGCCGGACGAAGTCCTCGGCGTTCTCCTCGAGCACCTCATCGATCTCGTCGAGGATGTCCTCGACGTCGTCGGACAGCTTCTCGTGCCGCTCCTTGACGTCGGCGGACGCCGATGCTTCGGCTTCCTCGACCTCGTCGGACCGGGTGGTGGCCCGCTTCTGGCCGCCGGAGTCCTTAGTCGCCATCGTGCTCCTCCGAGCCGGGTGGTTCGTTCGTGCGTTATCGACCCTACAAGGCCGAACCGACTAATCGCAGAGATCGTTCCCGGATCGCCGCCATGCCATCCCGGCCGACCTGATCCGGCTCAGCTTCCGGTCAGCGCGGCGACCAGCTCGGTCGCCGTCCGGCAGCGGTTCAGCAGCTCACCGACGTGCGCCTTCGTCCCGCGTAGCGGCTCCATCGTGGGCACCCGCTGCAGCGAGTCGTAGCCGGGCAGGTCGAAGATGACCGAGTCCCAGGAGGCAGCGGCCACCTCGTCGGCGTACTGAGCCAGGCACCGCCCGCGGAAGTATGCCCTGGTGTCCTCGGGTGGCTCGGTCACCGCGTGCGTGATCGCGGGCTCCGCCACCAGCCGCTCTATCCGGCCGCGAGCGGCCAGCCGGTTGTACAGGCCGCGGTCGAGCCGGACGTCGCTGTACTGCAAGTCCACCAGGTGCAGCCGGGGCGCATCCCAATCCAGCCCGTCCCGGTTGCGATAGCCGTTCATCAGCTCCAACTTGGCGACCCAGTCCAATTCCTTGGACAGGCTCGTCGAGTCGCTCTCGAGCCGGGTCAGCACCGACTCCCAGCGGTCCAGCACGTCAGCGGTGACGTCATCGACATCGGCACCGAACCGGTCCTCGGCGTACTTGCGGGCCTGCTCCAGATACTCCATCTGCAGCTGCACCGCGGTCATCCGGCGGCCCGACTTCAGCGGCACCAGGGTGCGCAGCGACGGGTCGTGCGACACGGCGTGCAGTGCCTGGACCGGGTTGTCCACCGTGAGCTCGACGGACAGGAACCGTTCCTCGATCATCGCCAGCACCAGCGCGGTCGAACCGAGCTTCAGGTAGGTCGACAGCTCCGACATGTTCGCGTCGCCGATGATCACGTGCAGCCGGCGGTACCGCTCCGCGTCGGCATGCGGCTCGTCCCTGGTGTTGATGATCGGCCGCTTGAGCGTGGTCTCCAGGCCGACCTCGACCTCGAAGTAGTCGGCGCGCTGGCTGATCTGGAACCCGTGTTTGCGACCGTCCTGGCCGAGCCCGACCCGGCCGGCCCCGCAGACCACCTGCCGGGAGACGAAGAACGGGGTCAGGTGCCGGACGATGTCAGCGAACGGAGTGGACCTGGCCATCAGGTAGTTCTCATGACAGCCGTAGCTGGCGCCCTTGTTGTCGGTGTTGTTCTTGTACAGCTGGATCGGCTGGCTACCCGGAAGGCTGGTCGCGTGCTCGGCGGCCTTCGCCATGATCCGCTCGCCGGCCTTGTCCCAGATCACCGCGTCTCGCGGGTTCGTGCACTCCGGCGCTGAGTACTCGGGGTGAGCGTGGTCGACGTACAGGCGCGCACCGTTGGTGAGGATGACGTTGGCCAGCCCCACGTCCTCATCGGTGAGCTGGCTGGCGTCGGCCAGTTCCCTGGCCAGGTCGAAGCCGCGGGCGTCGCGCAGCGGGTTCTCCTCCTCGAAGTCCCAGCGCGCCCGGCGGGTGCGCGCGGTCGCCGCGGCGTACGCGTTGACCACCTGGGAGGAGGTGAGCATGGCGTTGGCAGCCGGGTGCCCCGGCACGGAAATGCCGTACTCGGTTTCGGTGCCCATGACCCGCCACACGCTCATGGGACGAGCCTACGTGGGCACCTGTGCGGTGTCTGCTCACAATCAGGGCACAACCCGGACCCGTGACGGGAATGGTTCGGGCCCCCCGGCCGGGCCCGACACCACCCGGGTGAGCGCGCGAATACGCAGCGCGCACCCGGGAGGCGACGGTGTGCAGCGCGGCTACAGGTACTGGCCGGTGTTGGCGACGGTGTCGATGGAACGGCCGGCCTCGGTGCCTTCCTTGCCGGAGACCAGCGTGCGGATGTAGACGATGCGCTCGCCCTTCTTGCCGGAGATGCGAGCCCAGTCGTCCGGGTTCGTGGTGTTGGGCAGATCCTCGTTCTCCTTGAACTCGTCCACGCACGCGGCCAGCAGGTGGGACACCCGCAGCCCCTTCTGCTGGGTCTCAAGGGACTCCTTGATGGCCATCTTCTTGGCCCGGTCCACGATGTTCTGGATCATCGCGCCGGAGTTGAAGTCCTTGAAGTACAGGACTTCCTTGTCTCCGTTGGCGTAGGTCACCTCGAGGAACTTGTTCTCCTCGAGCTCGGAGTACATCCGCTCCACCGCGCGCTGGATCATCGCGCTGACGCAGGCATCGGGGTTGCCGCCGTTCTCGGACAGGTCGTCGGCGTGCAGCGGCAGGTCGGCGGTCACGTACTTGGAGAAAATGTCCCGAGCCGCCTCGGCGTCCGGGCGCTCAATCTTGATCTTGACGTCCAGCCGGCCCGGGCGCAGGATCGCCGGGTCGATCATGTCCTCGCGGTTCGACGCACCGATCACGATCACGTTCTCGAGGCCCTCGACGCCGTCGATCTCGGACAGCAGCTGCGGCACGATCGTGTTCTCCACATCCGAGGAGACGCCGGACCCGCGGGTGCGGAACAGCGAGTCCATCTCATCGAAGAACACGATGACCGGGGTGCCCTCGCTGGCCTTCTCCCGGGCGCGCTGGAAGACCAGCCGGATGTGCCGCTCGGTCTCGCCGACGTACTTGTTCAGCAGCTCGGGGCCCTTGATGTTGAGGAAGTACGACTTGCTCTCGCCCTGCCCGGTGGCCTCGGCCACCTTCTTGGCCAGCGAGTTCGCGACCGCCTTGGCGATCAGGGTCTTGCCGCAGCCGGGCGGGCCGTACAGCAGCACGCCCTTGGGCGGGCGGAGCTGATGCTCACGGAACAGGTCCGGGTACAGGTACGGCAGCTCGATCGCGTCGCGGATCTGCTCGATCTGGTTGGTCAGACCGCCGATCTTCGCGTAGTCGATGTCCGGAACCTCTTCGAGGATCAGCTCCTCGACCTCGGACTTCGGGATCCGCTCGTAGACGTAGCCGGACCGGGTCTCCAGCATCAGCGAGTCGCCGGCACGCAGCGCGATATCGCGTAGCGGCTCGGCCAGCCGGACGATCCGTTCCTCGTCGGTGTGCCCGATCACCAAGGCGCGCTCGCCATCGGGGAGCACCTCCTTGAGCATGACGATGTCGCCGACCCGTTCATAGCTCATCGCCTGCACCACGTTGAGCGCCTCGTTGAGCATGACCTCCTGACCGCGGCGCAGCTCGGTCAGCTCGACGTTCGGGCTGACCGTCACCCGCAGCTTGCGCCCGCCGGTGAACACGTCGACCGTCCCGTCGTCGTTCGCTTCGATGAAAATCCCGAAGCCGGACGGCGGCTGGGCCAGCCGGTCGATCTCCTCCTTGAGCGAGACGATCTGGTCGCGGGCCTCCTTGAGGGTGGCCACCAGCCGCTCGTTCTGCGCGGTCAGCGACGCGATGTTGGACTGCAGCTCTACGAGCCGCTGGTCCATGGCCCGGCTCTGCCTCGGGGACTCCGCCAGCTTGCGGCGCAGCACGGCCACCTCGTGCTCGAGGAAGGCAACCTGGTTGGCGAGGTCGTCCGGGTTACGCTGCCAGCCCTGACGGGACCCCTCTTCGTTTGCCGGCACGGCACTCACCTCCCTAGCAGACAATCTCGACCCTACCTTCGGATGCCCACCGCGAAACCTTTCCGGCCCGGGTGGCGCCGATTTCCTCAGTAGGCCGAGCGCTGCGGATCCGAACGTGCCTGGTCAGGGCAACGGCTCGCTCTCATGCGCTGCCCTCGCCTCGCGCTCGGCTTCGATCTCGGCCCGCAGATCGGGGGTCAGCGCGGGGTCCGGCTCGACGCCATGCGCTCCCCGGGCCGGCCGACGCCGCCGCACCGGCGGCGATACTCCGTCGGCCAACCGGCGTGCGGTCACCAGGAACCCGGTGTGCCCGATCATGCGGTGATCCGGCCGGACCGCGAGCCCCTCGACGTGCCAGGTACGCACCATGGTTTCCCAGGCGGCCGGCTCGGTGAACTGGCCGTGGCCGCGCAGCGTCTCGACCGTTCGGGCCAGCTGCGTGGTGGTGGCGACGTAGCAACAGACCACGCCGCCCGGGAGCAGCGCCTTGGCGACCGCGTCGGCGCATTCCCAGGGCGCGAGCATGTCGAGGACGACCCGGTCTACCTCGGTCTCACCGAGGCTGTCCGCCAGATCGCCCACGGTCAGCCGCCAGGCCGGGTGCGGGCCACCGAAGAACCGTTCGACGTTGGCAACGGCAACCGCGGCGAAGTCGGCCCGGCGCTCGTACGACGAGACCAGCCCGGCATCACCGACCGCCCGCAACAGCGAACAGGTCAGCGCGCCGGACCCGGCACCCGCCTCGACCACCCGTGCGCCGGGGAAGATGTCGGCCATGCCGATGATCTGGGCCGCGTCCTTCGGGTAGACCACCGCCGCGCCCCTGGGCATACCGAGCACGTAGTCGGCGAGCAACGGACGCAGGGCCAGGTAGCTCACCCCACCCGTGGTGGTCACCACTGTGCCTTCGGGCACCCCGATGAGCTCGTCGTGCTCGAACGAGCCGCGATGGGTATGGAACGACTTCCCCGGCTCCAGCGTGATCGTGTGGTGGCGGCCCTTCGGATCGGTGAGCTGTGCCTGGTCACCGGCCCGAAACGGCCCCCGCCGGCGGTCGGCACCGGTCGGCGCGGTCATGGCCGTCAGGGTACTTGTCTGCGCCGGCCAGGGCGCCGAGTGGCGCGGGCGAAGGGTTGGGGTCAGTTGGCGGCGCGGCCGGACGTTTTGGGGGCGGCGTGGCCCGAGATCACGTACCGGCGAACGCGCGCTCCACGTCTGCGGTGGCCAGCACCCCGACGATCTCCCCGGTCCGCTCGACCACCAGGTACTCTCGCGCCGGGGTCGTCTGGATCGCCCGGACCATGTCCTCGCCGGTCAGGTCGACCGTCAGCGTCATGCCCGGCCGCAGGCTGCGAGCTACCGCGGCCACTGAAACCCACGGTCGCCGATGCTCCGGGGTGGCCGATGCGGCTGCCTCGTCGACCAGCCCGGTCGGCCGGCCCAGCGGGTCGACCACGACCATGCCACGGGCCCCCGCGACATACGCCCGGCGCAGCGCCTCGGCCAAGGGCAGGTCGGCGGCGACCGGGATCGCTCGCCTGGTCAGCCGGCGTATGTCCAGGCTGGGCAGCCGCTCCCGGAGCCGGACGTGCTGAATCGTGGCGGTGGCGCCGAACCAGATGAACATCGCGATCAGGGTGCACCACACCACGTTGATCACCGATGGACCCCCGCGCCCTGCCACTAGGAACGGCAGCGCCGCCACCAGCACCGCGACCCCTCGGCCGGCCCACGCGGCGATGAGCGTGCTGAGCAGCGGCTTACCGGTGATCGCTTACGCCACCGCGCGCAATACCCGACCCCCGTCGAGCGGCAGCCCAGGTAGCAGGTTGAACAGCCCCACCAGCAGGTTGGCACCGCCGATGCCGAGCACCAGCCACCGGATCAGGGACTCCTCCGGCAGCAGCTGACCGAGTCCGAGCCCGGCCGCGGCCAGTACCAGCGACAGCCCCGGACCGGCGATCGCGACGAGTAGCTCCCGGCCCGCCGTCTCCGGCTCGCGTTCCAGCTCGGAGACACCGCCGAGCAGTTGCAGCACGATCCGGCGCACCGGGATCCCGAAGGAGCGTGCCACCACCGAGTGGGAGAGCTCATGGAGCAGCACCGAGCCGTAGAGCATCGCCGCGAACGCAAGACCGACCAGGAACGCCGCCCCGCCGAGCCCGGGAATCTCCCTGGCCGCGGCCGGCCCGAACACGTACGCGAGCAGCAGCGCCAGCACCAGGGAGCTGGGGGCGAGGAAGATCGGAATACCGAATGGGGAGCCGAGGCGGAGTCCCGGGCTGCTCCCGGACGACCCCGGTGGCCCGTCGGCGTCCAACCCACCCTGGCCGGAGTTGGCCGCGCCGTCCGGCCTGCCCGGCCCGCTCGGTGGCGTGCCGGTCGGCCGGCTGGTCGGGCCACTCCCGGTGGGCGGAGCGGTTTCGCCGGCCGGTCCGGTCCCGGGCGGAGGCGCGATCCCGCCGGGCTGATCCGGCTTGGCCGGACCGCCGTCGGCGGAATTCTCCCTGCTCTGGTCGCTCACGCCTTCGATGCTATGCGCCACGCCGGGGATACCGGCTCCCGTGATCACACCGATTCTGTCGGCCGGCTGTCGTATGGTCACGTCATGTCGAGCTCGGAGGCCGTCGCATCCCCGGTCACCGCAACGATCGGCTCGCTGTCGCCGTCTCGCGCGAGCGACTTCATGACCTGTCCGCTGCTGTATCGGTTCCGGGTCATCGACCGGCTGCCGGAGCGGCCGAGCCCGGTCGCTACCAGAGGCACGCTGCTGCACAACGTCCTGGACGCGCTGTTCGACCTGGCCCCGGGTGAGCGCACCGTGGCACGCGCGGCCGAGCTGATCGGCCCGGCCTGGGCGCATCTGTGCGAGGCCGAGCCCGAGCTAGCCGGTCTGTTTGCCGATGATCCCGACGGCACCGTCCAGGCGTCCTGGCTGGAGAGCGCCGCCGAGCTGCTCGAGCGCTATTTCACGCTGGAGGATCCGCGCCGGCTGGAGCCGGCCGAGCGCGAGTTCTACGTGGAGACGGTGCTCGACGACGGCCTGCTGCTGCGCGGTTACGTCGACCGCCTCGACGTGACTGCTGAGGGCGCGATGCGGGTGGTCGACTACAAGACCGGCATGGCGCCGGCGGTCGGCTTCGAGGCCAAGGCGCTGTTCCAGATGAAGTTCTACGCGCTGGTGCTGTGGCGGGTCCGTGGCCAGGTGCCGCGGCTGCTGCAGCTGATGTATCTCGGGTCCGGCGAGGTCCTGCGATATGTCCCCGACGAGGCCGACCTGCGCGCCACCGAGCGCAAGGTGCTTGCACTGTGGACGGCGATCAGCCGGGCCATCGAGCGAGGCGACTGGCGGGCCAGCCCGAGCCGGCTGTGTGACTGGTGTGAGTACAAGGCGCTGTGCCCGGCGTTCGGCGGGACCCCGCCACCACTGCCGGAGCGGCCCGTCGCCGATGCGGCTCCGGCGGAGGATGGTCCGGCCGCGGGCGGGCGGCAGACTCACATCGATGACGTGTGACCACGGATAACGCAAGAGTTGGCCGCGAGTTCGGCTCGGCGCGGCCTTAGCCTGGCTGCGTGTCTCTCCCGCGACCGCCGATCGTGTGGCCCTGGTGGCGATCCCAGTCGAGCCGCGGACAGATTGCCGCCGACGTGGTTCTGGCGATCGCGGTCGCGATCGCCGATCTGGGCCCACGGTTGAGTTCGGAGAGCACGACGGTCCGGCCGTTGGACGCCGCCGGGGTCGTTCTGCTCCTGCTGCCGTGCGTGGCACTGGTGTGGCGCCGCACCCGGCCGATACCGGTGCTGTTGATCACCTGCGGGTGCTTGCTGCTCGTCCAGGTGCGCGACTACGTCGAACCCCCGTCGATCTTCCTGAGCCTGCTGGC
>DATAFN010000157.1:0-7872 GCA_036257435.1 Actinomycetes bacterium | reverse complement strand
CCGCCGGCCCCGCTGGAACAGGAAGAAGCCGACCAGCCCGGCAGCCAGGAGCGCGGCCAGGCCGATCCACAGCGCGGCCGTCCGACCGCTGTCGCTACCGCTGACGGCCTCGGCTCCGCTGTCCTCCGACACTGCCTGCATGACCAAGTCCTGGCCGAGCGTGCCGGTCCAGGTAACGGTCGTCCCGTCGAGCTGGCCGTTGTGGCTGAGCACCCGACCTGGGAAAGTCACCACAATGCGGATGTCGCCCGTCCCGGCCGCAACGCCGAGGTCACCGAGTCCGAATGCATCGCCGGAAAGCGGCAGCGTCGTGTCCACAATGAACTGGCCGTTCTCGTGCGTGATCAGCGGGCCCTCGGTTCGGTTGGCTAGCCGGTTGTTGACCTCGTCCAGAGCCAGGTCGTCAAACGTGGCTTTGATGCCGGAGTAGCTGTCGTCGCTGTAGTCGGTGATCTCGACGCCCGCCGGCAGCTCGTTCTCGGACAGCAGCTGCTGAACCTGGTCGCGAACAGCCTGCTCGCCCCCCAGGGCGGGAAGCACCTGCTTCGAGACGCCGGCGATAACCGAGCCGGTGACGGTGTCGTTCGAATGCACCGTGAAATTCATGTCGAGCTTGATGCACGCCGACAGCAGCACGGTGAGTATGCCGAGGCCGAGCGCGCCCAGAGTTCGCCGATACGTCATAGTTGGCAATCCTCGCACCTGTCGCCGGATCGCGAGCGGATAGTGCGATCGGGAACCGGCGCTTGGCAGACGCGGCGGCCGATCCGGTCGACTCGGTACCGTGCGCGTCCGGATACTTAGCTCGTGCCTTTGCCGGTTCCGCTCGCGCGCGTCGTCCTGCTCGCCGGTCCGTCCGGGTCGGGTAAGTCCTATGTGGCGCGCCGCTGCGGGCTACCGATTCTGAGCCTCGATGATTTCTACAAGGATGCCGGTGATCCGACTTTGCCTCGACTCGACGGCGCGGTGAACTGGGACTCCCCGGATGCCTGGGACGCCGCCGCCGCGGTCCAGGCGATCTGCCGGCTCGCTGCGACCGGGACCGTGGACGTGCCGATCTACGACATTAGCCAGGACCGGCACCTTGGCCACCGGTCGATAGCCGTCTCGGGCCGGTCGGTGTTCATCGCCGAGGGCCTGTTTGCCGCTGAGATCGTCGCGGACTGTGCGACCCGCGGCGTGCTGGCCGATGCCTTGTGCCTGCGCCGGCCGCCGATGGTGACGTTCGTACGCCGCCTGGTCCGCGATCTCCGCGAAGGTCGCAAGCGACCGTCAGTCCTGATCAGGCGAGGCCTGCGGCTCTGGTGGGCCGAGCGGGCGGTGGTGCGCCGGCAATGCGCGCGAGGAGCCCGGCCGGGTGGTCGCCGCGAGGTCGAGCACCGGATCCGCGAGCTGGCGACCGGTGCGATCCCCGAGCCCGGCCAGGAACTGTCCCGGCGCGGTGCCGATTAGGCCGCGGCCCCGGTCAGGAGTTGCGCACCCAGTCCGCCCAGCTTGCGACCACCTTCTTCGGCGAGGAGTGGAAGTACTTCCGCATCGCGGCATTGGTATCCAGCGGGTCCATCGAATTGAGGTAGAAGAAGAAGTTCTTCACCGTGGACTCGCCGTATTCACCCGCCAGGTACTCGAAGAACCGCACCGAAAGAGCGTAGTTGATGTCGGCGTTTCGTCCGTAGAAGCCCTCTTCGGCCGGCAGCCGATTCCGAAACTTGCCATCGGCGACATACTCCCGCACGTCCCTTGCCCACAGGGCGTAGTAGCCGCGCTTGGCCAGCAGTCTGATCCCGACGTATTCCGCATAGCCCTCGACCGCCCAACTCGGCGCATCGTAGTTGGCGGCCGCGCGCGGTTGGGCAACCGCGTGGGTCAGTTCGTGCGCAAGAGTCCACTCCAGGTCGATCGGATCGGACAGCTCGCTCATGTCGAGGATGACATGGGTCGAGGTCGTGTCGCCGAGCTTCTGGTCTCTCGTCTGGCAGCAGGTGGGAACGGTCAACGCTCGGCCGACGGAGAAGTCGGGGGTGTCGTCGGCAAAGCCGTACCAGCTCTCGAACGTTGACCGCTTGCCGGCCGCGAAGATGACAAACTCATCGCGCGCCCGCTTGGGCCACAGCCCGCGCGAGGTCTCGTAGGCACGCTCCGCGGCGTCAGCGATCTCCTGCGCCCTATCCTTCTCGTCCGGGGCGACCCCGACCACCATGTGGGTTGTCCGGACCACGGTCAGATCGGTGGAGTCCCACGGCGTTGGGGAGAACGGCCGGACCGCGCCCTTGCTGGAGATGTCCGTGATCACCAACTTGCCCGATCGCAGCTCGAGCTTGACGGAGTAGCGCGCTATGGTCGGGCGCGGATCGGCGTCGATGAACTGGAGTTGGGACTCGATGATCGCGCTACCCGGATTGAACGCGCCGTCCGGGTTGCCGGCCTGTGCGGGTACCGGCGGTAGGTAGCTCTCCGCGACGTACTTGAACGACTTGACCGGAAGTACGCCCAGATTGTCGAACAGCAGCCGCTGCCGCCTGAGCAACTTCGTCTTGCCTGGGTCGAGGTCGGCGAGGAACACCTCGAGATCACCATCCGCGACCGCCTCGGCACGGCGGTCAAGCAGGGCGTTGAACGCGTCGCGGTTGCTGGCGAGCAGGTTCGGGTGGGTCGGTCCGGGCTGGTTACTGCCGGACGGCGACCGCGTGGCTTCGGCCGCGTCCCGGCCGACCTGGTCCCGGAACAGCACCAGACCGCCGCCGACCAGCGCGAGCGCCAGCAGCACGACGATCGCCCGAGTCCACAACCGCCTCGGCCAGAACCGGCGCCGGCTCGGTCCGGCCGGAGCCACGGTGCCGATTTCGCCGGCCAATCCAGGCCCGTACGTCCCGCCCGCCGGGATCGGGGTGAAGGTAGCCGGGTGGGTGGAATCGCTCGCCATCCACGGCGAGTTCGCCGCATCGGGCGGCGGATCGGTGACGGTCGGCGGCACGTAGCCGGTTGACGTCGGCGCCCCATACGGATCACCACCGGGCGGTGGCTGGACTAACTGGTCGGCAGTTCCGGGCGGCTCGCTAGGCTGCCCGGCCGGCTCATCCGAAGACTCGACCGGCTTGGTCGGGTCACCACCATCGAACTCGGCCTGCATCTGGTCCCCGTTCGCAGGGCCGCCCACGCGGCAGCATTCGCGGACATTATCGGGACAAGACTGGATTTGCGAAACACCTGCGGTCTGGATGCCGCCGAACCGCGATCACCCGTCGCCCAGATCGTCATCACCACCTCACCAAGGTCGCCGTCTCCGTGATCTCCATAGGCGCCGACCTGCGGATTTGCAGTCAAGAGATCATGGAAGCGGCGATCTTGGTCGAAGTCAGCCGATGGAGCCATCGGCAACGCCGGCAGCCGCGCCGGCGGCTGCGAACGCCGCCTCGGCCCGCAGCTCCGCATACCGAGGTTTGATCACGTCATTGATCAACGCCAACCGCGCATCGAACGGGATGAACGCCGACTTCATCGCATTCACCGTGAACCATTGCATGTCGTCCAAGGTGTAGCCGAACGCAGTTACCAGCCGCGCGAACTCGTTGCTCATCGACGTGTCGCTCATGAGCCGGTTGTCGGTGTTGACGGTGACCCGGAAGTAGAGCTGGCGTAGTAGTCCGATCGGATGCTCGCCAATCGACGCGGCGGCGCCGGTCTGGACGTTCGAGGTCGGGCACATCTCCAGCGGAATGCGCTTGTCCCTGACATATGCGGCGAGCCGGCCCAGCTGGATGGAACCGTCCTCGGTCACCCCGATGTCGTCGATGATCCGCACCCCGTGACCGAGGCGGTCGGCACCGCACCACTGGATCGCCTGCCAGATCGACGGCAGCCCGAACCCCTCGCCGGCGTGGATGGTGAAGTGCGAGTTTTCCCGGTGCAGGTACTCGAACGCATCCAGGTGGCGGGTCGGCGGGTAGCCGGCCTCCGCTCCGGCGATGTCGAACCCGACCACACCGTCGTCCCGGTACCTGATCGCGAGCTCCGCGATCTCCAGGGATCGGGCCGCGTGCCGCATGGCGGTGAGCAGCGTGCCGACCCTGATCTGGTGCCCATGCGCGCCGGCTTGGAGCTCCCCGGTTCGGAATCCGGCTAGCACCGCCTCGACCACTTCATCCAGGCTCAGGCCCGCGGTCACGTGAAGTTCGGGTGCGAACCGAACCTCCGCGTACACCACGCCATCCGACGCGAGGTCATAAGCGCATTCGGCCGCCACCCGAGACAGCGCGGCCGGCGTCTGCATGACGCCCACCGTGTGCGCGAACGTCTCCAGGTAACGCTCGAGTGAACCGGAATCGGCCGCGGACACGAACCACTCGCGCAGCTCCTCGGGATCTGTGGTGGGCAGGCGGTCGTAGCCGGCCTCGGCAGCCAGGTCGACGACGGAGAGCGGGCGCAGCCCGCCGTCCAGATGGTCGTGCAATACGACCTTGGGAGCCCGGAGGATCTGATCGAGAGTCGGCGAGCTCATGCCCGCACAGGCTACCCGGTTCGGTACTGGCGCTGAGCGGCTAGATCATGGGGCCTTGCCGAGCGAGCCGCAACGAGTCACCCTGACGTGACCCGGACGGCCCGGTCCGGGCAGATCACTCTCAGGGTGGAGCGAGCAAACCATCCCAGGATGGACGAATGCGTAGGCGCCGATCGCTACCGTCGAAGCGAAAGGAGAGCCATGGAAGGCAGCTTGTACAGACCACGGGACGGCCGGATGATCGCCGGTGTATGCACGGGCCTGGCCCGCCGGTTCGGGTGGTCGCCTGTGCTGGTCCGCGCGATCTTCGTACTGTTCCTGTTTCTGCCCGGTTCGTCGATCCTGGCGTACCTGATCCTCTGGATCGTCATGCCGGACGAGAGCCGCGCCACCTAGTCCTCGCGACGGGCGAGCTCGGGGGCAAACGCCGGCAGGCAGATCGCCACGTACTCGGCCCCACCAGGCTCCGGGCAGGAGTACCTGACTCGTTCGCCGGCGCGGGTCAGGACGGCCTGCCCGGCGTGCACGTCGATCATCCCGTTGTCGTCGTGCTCGACCCGCACGTTGCCGCGCAGCACGAGCGTGACCTCGTCGAACTCCGGAGCCTGCGCCGGCTCGTGCCAGCCACCCGGTGCGGTCATGTGTGCGACGCTGACCGACTCGGTCCCGCTGTTGACCCGGCCGATGTACTCGTCGATCACCTTCCCACCCGGCACCGGAATCCGGGTGGGACCGGCTATGTACTCAGGCACGGTTATCCCTAGACAGCGACCCGGTCGAGGACAAGGGCGGGCGCCGCGGTACCCGCGACCGGTGACTCGCTGATCTCGTAGCCGCCGCCCAGCGCCTCGACCGCGGCACCGATCCGCTGCGGGTCGTCGGTATGCAGGGTGGCCAGCGGCTGCCCGGCGGCCACCCGATCGCCGATCTTCGCATGGAGCTCAACGCCGGCGCCGGGTTGCACCGACTCCTCCTTGCGAGCGCGCCCGGCACCGAGCCGCCAGGCGGCGACCCCGACCGCGTACGCGTCCAGCTTGGCGACCACCCCGGACGCCGGCGCGACGAAGTCCTCCTGGTGCGCGGCCTCCGGAAGCGCCGCATCCGGATCACCACCCTGAGCCCGGATCATCCGCCGCCAGGTGTCCATCGCCGAGCCATCCCGTAGTGCCTCGCCCGGATCCTTACCACCGGACAGCCCACAGGCGGCGAGCATCTCCCTGGCCAGCGCCACCGTCAGCTCGACGACATCGCCCGGCCCGCCGCCGGCCAGCACCTCGACCGACTCGCGCACCTCCAGCGCATTGCCGGCGGTCCGGCCCAGCGGCGTGCTCATGCCGGTGAGCAGCGCGACCGTTCGCACCCCCGCCGCGTCGCCGAGCGAGACCATGGTCTCGGCTAGCTTCCGGGCATCCTGCGCGGTCTTCATGAACGCGCCTGAGCCGACCTTGACGTCGAGCACGAGCGCACCGGTACCTTCCGCGATCTTCTTGCTCATGATGGAGCTGGCGATCAGCGGGATCGACTCCACCGTTGCGGTGACATCGCGCAGTGCGTACAGCTTGCGATCGGCCGGGGCCAGGCCCTCCCCGGCGGCGCAGATGACCGCACCGGCCGCGCGCAGCACCGCGAGCATCTCCGCGGCCGACAGCGAGGCCCGCCAGCCCCGGATCGACTCGAGCTTGTCCAGCGTGCCGCCGGTATGGCCGAGCCCGCGCCCGGACAGCTGCGGCACCGCGGCGCCGCAGGCGGCTACGGTCGGCGCCAGCGGCAATGTGATCTTGTCGCCGACGCCGCCGGTCGAGTGCTTATCGGTAGTCGGCCGGTCCAGCTGCGACCAGTCCATTCGCTCGCCGGAACGGATCATCGCGTCGGTCCACCTGGACAGCTCGAGCGGGGTCATGCCGCGGAACACGATCGCCATCGCCAGCGCGGCCATCTGCTCGTCGGCGACCGCGCCCCGCACGTACGAGTCGATCACCCAGTCGATCTGCTCGGCGGACAGCTCACCGCCATCTCGCTTAGTGCGGATGACGTCAACCGCGTCCATCAGGTCCCGTGCTCGGTCAGGTCGGCCGCGTCGAAAGCGTCCGGCAGAATCTCGGTCATCGTGCGCACCCCGCGCTCGGTCTCGACCAGGCAGTCCGGGCCGCCGTTCTCCCACAGCAGCTGCCGGCACCGTCCGCACGGCAGCAGCGGCGTGCCGTCGCGGCCGACGCACACCACCGCAACCAGCCGGCCGCCACCGGTCCGGTGCAGTTCGGACACCATGCCGCACTCGGCGCACAGGCCGACTCCGTACGCCGCGTTCTCGACGTTGCAGCCGGAAACCACCCGGCCGTCCTCGACCAGGCCGGCCGCACCGACCGGGAACCGGGAGTACGGAGCGTAAGCGTGTTCCATCGCCGCTACGGCCGCGGCCCGCAGACCCGCCCAGGCGACCGCCGGGTCGGTCACTATTCCTCGCCCCGGCGGTACGGTCGGCCATCAGCCGCCGGCATGCGAAGGTGTTGGGAGAACATGGCCAGCACGATGAGCGTGGTGATGTGCGGCGCGAAGTACAGGAACTGCTGCGGCACGGTGTCGGTGTTGGCATAGATCAGGTACATGCCGATCGCGGCCACCCCACTGGCGATCGCCGCCGTCCGACTGCCCTTGTAGAACCGCCAGATCGCGAAGATGGCCAGACCGATGGCGAACGCCAGCAGTAGTGCGTGCACCGCCGCACTCCCGCCGCGCAGGCGCATCGCGTCCATGTAGCCGAACAGCCCGGCACCGCCGGCGAGCCCGGCTGGCCGCCAGTTGCCGAAGATCATCGCAGCCAGACCGATGAAGCCCCGACCCGCGGTTTGCCCGTCTCGATACTGGTTGTTCATGACGATCGCCAGGAATGCGCCGCCCAGGCCGGACAGCGCCCCGGAGATCGTGACCGCGACGTACTTGTAGTAGTACACGTTCACGCCCAGCGACTCGGCCGCGATCGGGTGCTCGCCACACGAGCGCAGCCGCAGCCCGAACGCGGTCCGCCAGAGTACCCACCAAGTGAACGGCACCAGCAGGATGGCCACCAGGGTGAGCTGGCTCATGCCGGTGAACAGCCCGTACAGGACCCCGGCAAGGTCGGATACCAGGAAGATGTCCTTGCGTTCGAGCGTGAGCAGCGGATCGGTCAGACCGCCGGTCGGGATCGTGCCCATCCTCGGCAGCGGCGGCGACTGGATCTCCCCGCCTCCTGGCATGTCAGCGAAGACCGCTGCGGACAGGAACTGGGTGATCCCGGTGCCGAGCAGGATGATCGCGACACCGGACACGATCTGGTCAACCCCGAACGTCACGGTCGCGACCGCGTGCAGGAGGCCGCCGAGCGCGCCGCCGAT
>DATAFN010000097.1:0-13448 GCA_036257435.1 Actinomycetes bacterium | reverse complement strand
CTACTGGAGCAACCAGTTCAACCGCTCCGGGCTGGAGTACCGCACCGCCGACACCCAGCTGTTCAGCGACACGACCAACACCGGATGCGGTTCGGCCACCTCGGCGGTCGGCCCGTTCTACTGCCCGCCCGACCAGAAGGTCTACCTCGACCTCTCGTTCTTCGACGAGCTGGAGCGGCGCTTCGGAGCGGAGGGTGGGCCCTTCGCCCAGGCGTACGTGGTCGCGCACGAGTACGGCCACCACGTCCAGAACCTGCTCGGCACCATGGACCGGGTGGGCGGCGACCGCGAAGGCCCGCAGAGTGCGTCCGTCCGGCTGGAATTGCAGGCCGACTGCTTCGCCGGAATCTGGGCCAATCACGCGACCACTACCCCGGATCCGGACACCGGCCGGCCGCTGATCGTCGAGCTCACCCAGGCCGACATCCGGCAGGCGATCGACGCGGCTGCCGCGGTCGGTGACGACCGGATCCAGGAGGCCACCCAGGGCCAGGTCAACCCGGAGCGCTGGACCCACGGCTCGGCCGAGCAGCGGGAGAAGTGGTTCAGCACCGGCTTCCAGACCGGCGACCCGAACGCATGCGACACGTTCAGCGGCAGCAGCGTCTGAGCCGAGGGCGCCTGCCTGACCTTCGCCCGGCGCGATCCGGGACGGGCGCGACTAGCGTCGACCGTAAATCCTGGCTATGACCTCCGGGACGCTATTCGACGAGCTCGATCTCGTACAGCTTCGGCCAGAGCTTGCCGGTCACGAACAGCCGGTCGCCGGCGGCGTCGTAGGCGATGCCGTTCAGCACGTCGACCTGCCCGCTCTCGCGATCCGCAGCCGGCAGCAACCCGGCCAGGTCGATCACCGCGGTGACCTGTCCGGTGGCCGGATCGATCCGAACGATCCGGTCGGTCTGCCAGACATTCGCGTACACCTGCCCGTCGATGTACTCCAGCTCGTTGAGTTGGTCGACCGGGCGACCCGCATCGCGGACCAGCACCGAGCCGACCTCGACGAACGTGGTCGGATCCAGGAAGCGCAGCCGGTCGGTGCCGTCGCTCATGATCAACCGCCGCCCGTCGTACGCCAGTCCCCAGCCCTCGCCTGGGTAGCGGAACGTGCCGAGCGGGCGGAGCGTGGCGCGGTCGTAGACGAAGCCCGTCTGGGACTGCCAGGTCAGCTGGATGATCCGGTCCCCGACGACGGCGATGCCCTCGCCGAAGTCCTCCCCGGCCAGGTCGTGCCTGGCCTGGACCGCGCCGGTGGCCAGGTCCACCCGGCGTAGCGACGAGGGTCCCACCCCGGCCGAACCGGTGGCTTCGTAGAGCGTGCCGTTGACATACGCCAAGCCCTGGGTGAACGCGCCCGGGTCGTGCGGGTGGCTGGCCACTACCCGATAGCCGAAGGTCGGTGTCGCTGCTGCCGGCGGCCGGCTCGCTCCCTGATCGGGGCCGGCCGGCTCGGCCTGCGCACAGCCGGTGAGCGCCACGACCACCAGCAACCCGCCCGCGGCGATGCGCGCGGCTCGGCGCCGGAGCCAGCCCAGGTTCACCGGGCCAGTGTAGGAACGTGGCTAGTCAACGTGGGCGACATGAATGCCCCCGCCGTCACCAGGAATCTCCGCCACCGTCCGGACTGTGCCGGTTCGCAGGTCGGCGAGCAGGACCTCGTTGTAGCCGGGCTGCCCGACCACTTCGTGATCGCTGATCCACGCCGATAGCCACGCGGTGAACTCTGGCCCCGGCTCCACCATCCCAGTGGCCAGCATCTGCTCGTGGGAGTATGTCGCGACCAAGGTTCCGGTCACGGCGTCTCGGATCTCTACCGGCCTGGCCGCTGCGGGCAGCGGCATCCGCGCGATCAGGTTTGTGCCGACCACTTGCATCAATCGCCGGGTCTTTCCGGGGGTCCCCCACCGGTGGATGGCCGCGACGGAGCCGTCCAGCTTGTACAGAAGATCAGCTGCGAGGTCGATCCTGGCCGGACCGAGACCCGCCACGATCAGGCCCTGGCCATCCATGGTCCAACCCACCAGGTCATTCGGTAGCCAGCCGTCCTCCTCGTGGATCGGGATGGAGTGCTGCTGGCCGGACTCGAAATCCACCAGAAGCAGCTCGGCGAGGTACCAGACGCCTTGGTCACCCTTCAGCCGATAGCAGGCCACGGTGCTGCCATCGGGTGACCACTCGCCGCACTCGTACTGGGCGGCCCTGATGCCAAGTTGCTCGAGCTTGCCGGTCGCCGTGTCATACCGGCTGTACACGTTGCATGCTCGTTCCGACTGCCCGCCGCAGGCCCCCCGGCCGGTTACGATCGCGTATCTCAGATCGGGTGAGACGCTGACAATCCGCTGATCGACGAGGCGGTAGCGCCCGATCTCGGGGTCGAGCAGCCAGTTCTGCTGGACGTTCATGGCGTCCTGGTAGTAGTCGACCACGGCGCCTGGCAGGTCGATACGCACTCGCTGATCACGGTCCGGAGCGATCGGGCCTGCCGATCGGCGGTCACCCGGACCCAGCAACACCGACGCGGCGGTTAGGGCGGCCAGCACAGTGATCGTGATCAACCCACTGGCGATCATTTGGCGGCGACGCCGGCGACCAGCGCCGGCCAGCGCGCGCTCGCCCATCGACGGAATCCGGCCCTGGTCGGCCAGCCCGGTCAGGGTCTCCCGGAGCAACTGCTCGACGTTGGTCATGATCGCGTCTCCTCGAAGGCATCGCTGAGCTCGGGACAACGCGCACGTAATCTCGCCAGCGCACGATGCGCCTGGCTGGAGACCGTAGGACGCGAGCAGCCCATGATCCGGGCGATCTCGGTGTCGGTGTGATCCTCGAGGTAGCGCAGCACCAGGACGGCCCGCTGCCGGGGCGGAAGCGTGGCCAGTGCCGCGACCAGCGCCCGCCGCAGGTCGACGATTCGGCTCGGATCCGGCGTCGGCGTGCGGTCGGGCAGGTCGGCGGACAGGATCTCCTTGACCCAGTGCCGCCGGCGCCAGCTCACGAACTCGTGGTAGATGACCCGTTTCGCGTAGGCCTCCGGATCCTGGATCCAGCGCCAGCGCAGCGCCATCTTCTCCAGGCTGGCCTGCAACAGGTCCTCGGCGGCCTGCTGCTGGCCGGCTAGCGCGTACGCAACGCGAAACAACGCTCCCGCGCGGGTATGGACGAACGTCAGGAAATCGCTGCGCGCGGCGTCGTCCACGGATCTCACCTCATCCAGACGGACGCCGCTCGCGCTCCATTTCCTGCATGAGCACATCATCGCGCTCGGACGTGGTCACCACTGGTTTCGGTGGAAGCTCAGTTCTGGAGCCGGGATCTGACCGGCCGACGCGACGGCGAGCAGCTCGCGGACGCCGTCGGCCCGGACCGAACGCGGGTTGGCCGGGGGGTTTGCCAGCAGCAGTGCGGTGACCTCGTCGATGAGCGCTGGGTCGAACCCGGCCGCGACCAGGCTGACCGGAGTACCAAGCCGACGCCCAAGCTGCCACAGCGCGACCGGCGCCGCGCTGCCGTCGACTTCACCTGGCGTGCCGGTCACGCCGAGCGCCGCGGCGACCCGGCGCATCGCCGCCGGCGCGGCCGCCGCGTTGTACGCCGCCGCGTACGGCAACACAGCCGCGTGCACCTCGCCGTGCGGCAGCCCGAAGCCACCGAGGACATGGCACAGTCGGTGATGCAGTCCCATCGTGGTGTTGCCGAGCGCCAGCCCGGCTAGCCACGCGCCGCGCAACGCGTCCGAGCGCGCGGTCAGGTCGTTCGGCGCATCGACGCAGCCGGGTAGCGCGCTCGCGAGCGACCGGATCGCCTCCTCGGCCAGCGTTGCGACCAGCGGCGACACATCGGGCGCGTACAAGCTCTCGACCGCGTGTGCGATCGCGTTCATGCCGCTCACCGCGGTCAGCCCGGCCGGCATGCCCAGCGTCAGCTCCGGGTCGTAGATGGCGGTGCGGGGCAGCACTCGAGGATCCCGGCCGGTGGTCTTGCGCCGCCCCTCGCTCTGCCCCCAGATCGGGGTCATCTCGCTGCCCGCGTACGTGGTCGGCACCGCGACGATCGGCAGCCCGCGCTCGCGCGCGACCAGTTTGGCCAGCCCGGTCGCCGAACCGCCGCCGAAGCTGACCACCAGGTCGGCCCCGATCCGGTCGGCTTCCTCGACGGTGGCTGTGGCGAGCTCGACCGGGACGTGCTGGGCGATCTGGCCGACCTGGCCGGCCAGCCGGGCGCCGAGCCCGGCGACCAGGTCCTCGACCGCAGCCGGCTGGTACGCATCGGCGACCAGCAGCACTCGCCTGGCGCCAACCCGATCGACCTCTGCCGGCAGCTGAACGCGCGAACCGGGACCGAACACAACGTGCGGCGTTCGCAGCTCGAACCGGTCCGCGGTCATCCCGCGCTCCCGGTGGGGCGCCCGGCGCTGAGCCGGCGCAGGGTACCCAGCTCGAGCTCGGTGGGCGGCTCGGTTTCGGTCAGGCTCGCGGCCATCCGCAACGGCCAGCCGGTCCGCTCCCGCACCGTCGCCACGGCCACGCCAGGATGGATCGCGGTCAGCACCAGCTCCCGTGACTCCGCCTCCGGCCGGAGCACGCCGAGGTCGGTGATCACCGCGGTCGGGCCGTCACCTGGGAGCCCGAGCGCCTTGCGACTGTCCCCGCCGTCGTGATGACCGATGCTGGTGACAAAGTCCAGCCGGTTCACGAACGTGCGGCTGGTGTGCCGGGCGACCACGATGACCTCACGCGCGCTCGCCGCGATCTCCGGAGCACCGCCGGCACCCGGCAGCCGGACCATCGGCTGCCGGTACGGGCCGATGACGGTGGTGTTGATGTTGCCGTACCGGCAGATCTGCGCGGCGCCGAGGAATCCGACATCGATCCGGCCACCCTGCAGCCAATAGCTGAATACCTCCGGCACGCCGACTACGTCCAGCGCCGTGTCAGCCAGCTCTCCGTCCCCGATCGACAGCGGGGCGCGGGTCGGCTTGGCCCCGATCGGGCCGGACTCGTAGATCAGCACGAGGGATGGCTCGTGCACCTGCCGGGCGAGGCTGGCCGCGATGCTGGGCAGCCCGATGCCGACGAAGCAGGTCCGCCGGCCGCGCAGCTCGCGGGCGGCCACCACGGTCATCACCTCATCGGCGGTTGCGGCGGAGGCGGCGGTGGCGGCAGGCGCGTGCTCCGGCGGCTCGGTCATCGGGATCCGACCGCCGCGGCGGCTTCCGCGGCAAGCAGCCGCAGATACTCGGCGAAATCGGAGGTCTCCAGCACGTGCCGGCGCATCCACTCGACGAACGGTTCGCGGTCCCGGCTGATCGTGTCCCACCGCGCGTAGAACGCGTTGTCCCGCTCCGAGTAACCAGCCGCATAGGACGGATGCGCACCCTGCGGCACCACCGATACCGCATCGACCACCCAGGACGGCAGCACCACCCGGGTGCGCGGGTCGAGCTGGTCGACCCGCTCCTCTACCGTCACGATCGATCGCCGGGCGCACAGCACGGCCTCCTTCTGCACCCCGCTGATCCCCCACAACCCCACGTTGCCGTCTCGGTCCACCTGCTGCGCGTGCACGACGGCGACGTCGAGCGCGAATGCCCGCACCGCGGTGAGCTGCTCGCCGGTGAACGGGCAGGTCACGGTCGACACGTTGCGGGTGTGCGCGGCCAGGTCACTGCCGACGTAGCCGCGCAACACGCCGAACGGCAGCCCGGAGGCTCCGGCTCCGTAGCGCGCCGCCATCCCGGCGTGGCTGTGTTCCTCCAGGTCGAGCGGTTCCGGCCAGCCGTGCTCGACCGCGTCCCGTAGCCGGTGCAGCGAGCCGACCCCAGGATTACCGCCCCAGGAGAACACCAGCCGCTCGGCCGCACCAAGCCCGATCATCTGGTCGTAGAGCAGGTCCGGAGTCATCCGCACCAGCGTCAGCCCGCGCCGGCCTTGGCGAAGCATCTCGTGCCCGGCCGCGAACGGGATCAGATGGGTGAACCCCTCCAGCGCCACCGTGTCGCCGTCCCGGACCAGGTCGGCGACGGCGTCGGCGAGCGGGACCAGCGCGGCCACGGCCTACTCGGCCGGGTCGCGACGGTAGAACGGCGGAAGCTGCGCGTCGATGTTGATCCAGACGGCCTTCGGCTCGGTGTACTCCTGCATGGCCGCGAACCCCATCTCCCGGCCGTAACCGGACTGGCCGACGCCGCCGAACGGCGAACCGGGGCTGACCCGCTTGTAGGAGTTGACCCACACCATCCCGGCCCGCAGCTCACGGGCGAGCCGGTGCGCTGTGGACAGCTGACCGGTCCACAATCCGGCGCCGAGCCCGTAGTCGACCCCGTTTGCGATGCGCAGCGCCTCGGCCTCGTCGTCGAACGTATGCACGGTGACGACCGGGCCGAAGACCTCCTCGCATGCGATCCGGGCCCGCGGATCCGCTGCGATCACGGTCGGCTCCAGGTAACACCCGTCGGCCAGCGCGGGCTCCGCGGGTGGCCCGCCGCCGGCGAGGACCTGCGCACCCTCATCCGTGGCCAGCTTGAGGTGCCCGAGCACCCGATCGCGGTGCCCGGGCGAGGTGAGCGGACCCAGCTCGGTGTTCGGGTCCTTCGGGTCACCGACCCGGATCGATCGAGCCAGCCGGACAAACGCGTCGAGGAACTCCTCGGCGATCTCCCGGTGCAGCAGCAGGCGGGAGCCGGCGATGCAGGCTTGACCCTGGTTGTGGAAGATCGCAAAAGCCGATCCGTTGACCGCGGCGCCGAGGTTGGCGTCGGCGAACACGATGTTCGCACCCTTGCCGCCAAGCTCGAGATGGACCCGCTTGAGGTTGACCTGGCTGGCCGCGACGACGCCGCGACCGACCGCGGTCGAGCCGGTGAACGAGATCATGCCGATGCCGGGATGCTCGGCGATGCGCTGCCCGGCGGTCGGTCCGTACCCCGGCACGATGTTGACCACGCCGGGTGGGAAGCCGACCTCGGCGATCAGCTCGGCTACCCGCAGACTGCTCAGCGGGGTGAGCTCGGCCGGTTTGAGCACGACGGTGTTACCAGCGGCCAGCGCCGGACCGAGCTTCCAGCTGGTGAACATCAGCGGGAAGTTCCACGGCACGATCTGCCCGACCACTCCGATCGGAACCGGCAGCACGTAGTCGAGGAAGCCGCGGTCGACCGGGACCACGGCTCCCTCGAACTTGTCGGCCATTCCACCGAAGTAGCGGAACGTGGCCGCGGTGCGCGGCACGTCCAAGCCGGTGCTGTCCCGGATCGGGTGGCCGGTGTCCCTGGTCTCCAGCTCGGCCAGCTCGCCGGCATGCGCCTCGATCGCGTCCGCCAGCCGCAGCAGCAGCCGCCCGCGCTCGGCCGCACTGAACTCGCGCCAGCGCTCGAAGGCGGCCCCGGCGGCATCGACCGCGCGGTCGACATCGGCCGCCCTGGCCTCGGCTACTCCGGCGATCAGAGAGCCGTCGTGCGGGTCGCGGACCTCGATCGTGGTGCACTCGACGCCGTCGACGAACTCCCCGCCGATGAACAGCTTGGTCTGCATCGGCTGGGCATCAGTCGGGGCCGGTCGAACCGAGCCACGGGTACCGCCCGGTGTCCTTGCCCGCATAGTCCGGATCGAGGTAGATGAACACACGCTGGATCAGCCAGTCCCTGACCTCGAACACATCGCACCAGCGGCCGGCGCCCCAATCCGGTACCCCGGCCCGCCACGGCCCGTCCTTGTGCTCGCCGAAGCTGGTGCCCTCGCAGGCGAACGTGTCGGTGCCGGAGAACACCCAGTTGAACGTGGCGTAGTCGTGGGTGATCGCGCTGATGGCGCCGCCGACGTCGCCGAACAGCCGGCCGATCTCCTCCTTCCCGGTGGCGAGTCCCCACTTCGGGAAGTAGACCTGCGCGTCGTCGGCGAACAGGTCAAGGATGCTGCCTCCGGTCGAGGTAACCCCGCCGTTGTCGAACGCCTTGAGGTACTCCAGCGCGACCGACTTGCGCTGCTCGTCGGTCATGCTTTGCCTGGTCAGCGCCATCGTTGCCTGCCCTCCCGCGGCCGGGCCACGCTAGAAGTCGATCGGGTAGGTCGGGGTCTGCCCGGACGCGATCAGCTCGGGCAGCGACGGGTCGGCGTTCTCCCAGACCAACAGCATCGAGCGCTTCGGCGCGTAGCCCTGGTGCCGGATGTCGGCCGGCATCGCGCTGACGTCGCCCGGCCGCATGACCACCCGGGCCCGCACCGAGCCGGTGTCCCGGTCCTCGACCTCCCAGTGGATCTCATCGGAGAGCTGAAGGAACCATTCCACCCGGTCGTTGCCGTGGATGATCGGCAGGATGTACTCCTCAGTAGTCGGGCAGAAAAGCGAGTTCTTGCAGACGCTGACCACCGACGGGTTCCAGGTCACCGGGGAGCGGGACAGGTAGGCGAACAGGCTGTACGCGGCCACCTCGCTCTCGAAGCCGGGCTCCGGGTAGACCTCGGGCTCGTCCTGCGGCACGTCGGCGAACATCCGGTTGATCGGATGCCCGGTCTCGTCGCTGCGCAGCCCTTCGTCGCCCGGCACAGCGACCATCCGGGCCGCTGCCACCCGGTGCCGGGTGATGGCCGGCCGGTTGTTCCCATTCTTGATGCCGAACGCGGAACCGGTCTCGTGCGGCGATGCGAACGGGTCGAACGTGGCATTCGTCCAGTCGTCGAGCATCTCCTTGAATGTCTCGCGGATCAGCGGGGTCTCGACGTTCTCCGTGTAGTCCAGCTCGGCCTTGCGGTAGGCGTCGTTGTAGCGCCCGGCGAACAGGTCAACGGTGCCGTAATGGTTGACGGTGCCGATGACACCGTCGAAGTTCACCGTGCCGTAGAAGAAGTCCCAGGCCACGTCGCGCTGCAGGGCGCGCAAGAACGCGTCCACGCTCATGATGTGGCTCCCGGTCGGCCAGTCGACGTACGCGAAGTACTCATCCCGGCGGAACTTGAACTGGCCGAGGCTGAACTCCCGGTAGCCCTGGTTGTTCGGCGTCGACGAAGTGACCTCGGGTTCGAGGGTGGCGGTCATCGTTGCACTCCTAGAGCGACTGGCAGATCTCGGCCCACCGGTAGACGGTGTCCGGACCGGCGATGGTCTGCATGAGGATCACGCCCGGCTGCGCGGCAGAGAACCGGTAGGCGGATCCGGCCGGCAGCAGCACCTGGTGGCCGCGGCGGGCAACGATCCGGCCCATGTAGGCGCCGTCCGGCTCGCCCGGCAGCTCGATCGAGCCGACGGCATCGGCGGGCAGCGCCGGTTCGGTCAGCTTGACCAGCTTGATCTCGACCTCGCCGTCCAGGACAAGGGCGAACTCGTCGTGCGCGGCGGTGCGCCAGGGGCTGACCCCTTCGGCCCGGACCGCCTCGAGGACGTAATCCATGTTCTTGCCGACCGCCACCTTCTCGTACGGCCGGGAGCTCGATGCGACCGCAAAGACGTTCGAGAACGCGTAGTGCCGAGGATCGTCGTTGATGATTTCGACGCCACCGCGTTCATAGTTGTCCAGCGAGCCGAACTTGGTCGTGTAGGACTCTTGTTCCTTTCCGCGCAGGTCCGCGGTCGAGGTCATCGGTTCACCTCCGGTCCGGTGACTTTCTTGGGTAGCGCGAAGCGGCTGTGTTCGCTATACGTACACTTGTTCGCGTTGAGAACAGTCCAAGAGAATCTGTTCGCGTCGCACCATGCTTGTCAACCCCTGGGAGCCGATGTGCCGGAAGAGGCCGATCCGCACACCGAATACGTGCAGTCGCTGGACCGCGGGCTTGCCGTCATCCGCGCGTTCTCCGCGCGCACGCCCCGGCTGTCCATCGCCGACGTGGCCAGGCAGACCGGGCTGACCAGAGCGGCCGCGCGCCGGTTCCTGCACACGTTGTGCGGGCTCGGGTATGTCGGGGTGAGCGGTGGCAGTTACTACCTGCGGCCGCGCGTGCTCGAGCTCGGATACGCCTACCTATCGTCGGTATCGGTCGCCGAGATCGCGCAGGAACACCTGGTGGCGCTGGCCGAGGAGCTGCACGAGTCGTGCTCGGCGTCGGTGCTGGACGGCGCCGACATCGTGTACATCGCGCGGGCGCAGACCAACCGGATCATGACGATCTCGCTGACCGTCGGCACCCGGCTGCCCGGCTACGCCACCTCGATGGGCCGCGTCCTGCTGGCCGCGTTACCGGACGACCGGCTCGACGAGTTCTTCGCCGGCGCCGGCTTCCAGCCGCTGACCGAGCACACCATCACCGATCCGCAGTTGCTGCGCAAGGAGCTGGAGAAGGTACGCGAGCAGGGTTGGTGTGCGATCGACCAGGAGCTGGAGGTCGGGGTGCGCTCGGTCGCGGTGCCGGTGCGCGATGCGGACGGCCGGGTGGTCGCGGCGGTCAACGCGACCGCGCATGCGGCCCGGGTGCCGCTGCAGCGGCTGACCGAGGAGTTCCTCCCGAAGCTGATCGAGACCGCGCACCGGATCGACCGAGACCTCGCTACATTGCGCTGACGCCACTGCCACCGGAGGGATCGCGGCTCCTGCCGATCGGGCGCGCGCAACGCTAGGCAGAGCCATCCCGGGCGCGCAGCAGCGGCGTGGGGCCGACCGCGACCGAGCGCAGCTGGGCAAGCAGGTCGGCTACGTCCGCCTCGTCGGCGAGCGTCGCCCTGATCCCGTCCGCGCCGGCCCGCGCCAGCGCGAGCGCCTGCTCCTGCGCCTGCTCGAGGGTGCCGAACAGACCCGCCGCACGCGGGTCACCGTGCTCGGCCAGCGCCGGGTCGCGTAACGCCCGGGCCGCCGCTTCGCTCATGGTCCGGCCGATCGACACCGGCAGCGCGACCACGAGCGGGTAGTCGGCGGCGCTGCCGCCGACGTCGAACCGGGCTCGCACGGCTCGCGCCAACGCCAGCTGCGCAGCTTCCAGGGTGGGCGCGTGCACCACGTGGCCGGCGCTGTCGAGGTCCAGATCGGCCGTGTGAACCCGCTGCCGCCAAGCCTCCGGGCCACCGGCTGCCGCCATCAGGGCCGCTCGGGCCGCGTCGTCCGGTGGCTCCGGCAGCTCGACGAGTACCCCGCCGGTTCCCGCCAGCCATCGCGCGACGGCATCGACGTGGCCGCTGGGCAACACGCCCAGTCGAGCCGGCCGAGCGGCCAGCGCGAGCAGATCGAGGGCGTCCGGGTCGCCCCCGGCCGCGGCATCGACCGGCAGCCAAACCGCGCGGTAGCCGAGCCGCCCGGCGAGGTGCGCGATATGACCCTGCCGGACTGGATCGTGCTCGGCCCGCAGCGTCAGTTCCAGCGCGACGAGCGTGGTTGGCACGCCCACACCGGCTCCCTAGGGTGTTCATCATGCGAACGTCCGTTCGCGGAGCGTACGACAGTTCCGATGGAGCGTCCACGCCCGCGGAGCTCGCCACGGGGCTGGTGGTCGGGCTGGCGGCCGGCCTGCGGCGGGCCGGTGTCGCGGTCTCGTCCGGCGAGACGATCGACGCGGTGCGGGCACTGGCCGAGCTCGAGTTGACCGACCGGGCCGTGGTCCGGGCCGCGCTGCGCGGCTGCCTGGTCAAGGACGAGGCGCATCTGGAGCTGTTCGAGCGGCTGTACGACGCGCTGTTCCCGCGGCTGCGGATCACCGCGACCAGCACGGGATCGGCGAGTTCCGGCTTGGCCACCGACGTCCAGCCGGCCGGTGGCGACGACGACGCGGAGCTCGCCGCGTTGCGGACCCAGCTCGCCGAGGCACTCAAGCGCGGCGACCAGATCGCGGTCGCCGACCTGCTCACGACCAGCGTGGACCGCTGGTCCGGGATCGGCGAGCAGGATCGCGGCGAGCGGCATCACCTGCAACGGGTGCTGCGCCGGCTCGGCCTCGACGCGGTCCTACGCCAGCTGGCCGGCCGCACCGGCGAGCGGTCCGAGCTGGAGCGGCACCTGGACAACGCGGCGGCCGCGGCCGACATCGAGCAGGTGCAGCGCCTACTCGAACGGCTGGTGGCGGAACGGCTGGCGGACAGCCGAGCCGGTGGGAACGGCGCGGCGGACGGTGAACCGTTGCCGCCCGCGGTCGGGCCCGAGCTCGCCGATCTGCCCATCCTGCGGGCCGGACCGGACGAGCTGGCCGAGTTGCGCGCCGCGGTGCGGCCGCTCGCCCGGAAGCTGGCCACCCGGTTCGGCCGTCGGCGCCGGCGCGGCCGCGGAGCAGTTGACATGCGTCGCACGATCCGGCGCAGCATGAGTTCGGGCGGGGTACCGCTCAGCCCGGTGCTGCGCCGTCGCTACCCGTCCCGGCCCGACCTGGTGGTGCTGTGCGACGTGTCCGGCTCGGTCGCCCAGTTCGCCCCGTTCACGCTGGCCCTGCTGCATGCGTTGCACGGCGAGTTCCATCGGGTCCGGTCCTGGGTGTTCATCGACGGCATCGTGGAGATCTCCGACCTGCTGGACCGGGCGCCCGGCGTGCTCGACGCGCACCATCTGCTTGGCCGCCGCGGGCTGGTCAGCGGTGATGGGCGCAGCGACTACGCCCGGGCCCTGGCCAGCTTCCTGGCCCGGTGGCAGGACGTGATCAGCGCGAAGACCACGCTCATCGTGGTCGGCGACGCGCGCAGCCACGACCGCCGGCCGGCGGTGGCGGAGATGGCCGAGCTGCACCGGCTGTCCCGCCGGCTGTACTGGCTGAACCCGGAGCCGCGGGGCGAGTGGGATACCGGTGACTCGCTGATGGCGCCGTACGGAATCTACGCGCACGGCGTGTACGAGGTCTCCACACTGCGCCAGCTCGGCGACTGCGTAGCGGCGATCGTCTGAGCCGGCCCGCTACCTCCGCAGTCGCCTAGGTCAGGCCCAGCCGCTCGGCCGCCCGATCCTGGTCGGCGACGTGCTTGAGCACGACGCCCAGGGTAGAGCGGACCACCGCATCGTCGAACTCGGGCGCGCCCAGCGCCAAGGCGGTCTTGGTCCAGTCGATCGTTTCCGCAATCGACGGCTTCT
Organism: Actinomycetes bacterium; assembly: GCA_036257435.1. GTDB lineage: Bacteria > Actinomycetota > Actinomycetes > JAKEEW01 > JAKEEW01 > DATAFN01. The sequence continues at coordinate 484 of DATAFN010000097.1, read as the reverse complement.
TGCGCAGATCAAGCGCGCGCAGCGCGCGGATCGCCTGGACCACCCGGGCGGCCAGCTGCTCCCCCGCCTCCGGCACCCGGGACAGCACGATGTCGCGCTCCCGCTCCGCATCTGGGTAGCCGATGTGCAGGAACAGGCAGCGTCGCTTCAGCGCTTCGGACAGTTCCCTGGTCGCGTTCGAGGTCAGCACCACCAACGGGCGGGCGAGCGCCATCACCGTGCCCAGTTCGGGGATCGTGATCTGGAAGTCGGCCAGCACCTCGAGCAGCAGAGCCTCGACCTCTACATCAGCTTTATCCGTCTCGTCGACGAGCAGCACGGTCCGGCCGGTACGCCGGATAGCCCGCAGCAGCGGTCGCTCGAGCAGGAACTCCTCGCTGAACACGTCGTCGTGCACGGCGGCCCAGCCCGCATCGGTCGACGAGGCCTGGATCCGCAGCAACTGCTTCTTGTAGTTCCACTCGTACAGCGCCCTGGTCTCGTC
>DATAFN010000046.1:0-2565 GCA_036257435.1 Actinomycetes bacterium | reverse complement strand
GACGCGCACGCGGACACCGGCGAGTCGCAGTTCGGCCTGCTGCACGGGCACGGAACGCCGATGCGGCGGTTGATCGACTCGGGCGCGGCCAGGGGCGACCGCTTCCTGCAGATCGGATTGCGCGGATATTGGCCGGAACCGCCGACGCTGGAGTGGATGGCACAGCAGCGGATGCGGTCGTACGAGATGTCCGAGGTTGTCGCGCGCGGCCTCGACGACTGCCTGACCGAGGCATTCGGAATCGCGACCGACGAGTGCGACGGCGTGTTCCTGTCGGTCGACATCGACGTCGTGGATCCGGGCCTGGCACCGGGCACCGGCACCCCGGAACCGGGCGGGCTGACCTCGCGCCAGCTGCTGGACGCGGTGCGGCGGATCGGCCTCGAGCTGCCCGTGGTTGGGCTGGACGTGGTCGAGGTGGCACCGCCGTACGACTCGGCGGAGGTGACTGCCTACCTGGCCAACCGGGTCGTGCTCGAGGCGCTCTCGGCGATCTGTGTGCGCGGCCGGGCCACGGCCGACCGGTCCTTGCCGGATCCGGCGCGGCCGTTGCTCGAGGGGCGATAAACCAGGTGCCATTGCCGTTCGACGACCTCGATCCGGATCGGATCCGGCGGCTGCGGCGCAGCGCGAAGTGGCTGCGCTACCCGGCCGACGTGCTGCCGGCTTGGGTTGCCGAGATGGATCTCCCGCTGGCGGAGCCGATCGTGGCCGCGCTGCACGCCGCCATCGACGCCGGCAACACCGGCTACGTCGACCCGGAAACCGCCGATCTCGGTGGGACGTTCGCCGGGTTCGCCGCGCGCCAGCTGGACTGGACCGTCGATCCCGACCAGGTAGCGTTGATCCCGGATGTGAATGCCGGCATCGCCGAGCTGCTCCGGGTGATCACCGATCCGGGGGACGGCGTGGTCGTCAACACGCCCGCGTACCCGCCGTTCTTTGCCGGGATCGCGGACATCGGCCGGCGCGTGGTCCGGGTGCCGATGCGCGGCGACCCGGCGGCCGGCTGGAGCCTGGACCTGGCCCGGACCGAGCGCGCGTTCCGCGCCGGAGTGCGGGCCTACCTGCTGTGCAACCCGCACAACCCGACCGGCCGGGTCTTCACCCGGGCCGAGCTGCTCGAGCTGGCCACCCTGGTCGAGCGGTACCAGGTGACCGTGATCAGCGACGAGATCCACGCGCCGTTGATGCTGCCGGGCGCGGTGCACGTGCCGTGGCTCGCGCTGGGCGGTTACCCGGCCGAGTACGGGATCGCGCTGCACTCAGCGTCCAAGGCGTTCGACCTGGCCGGGCTCAAGTGCGCCGTCGCGGCGACGGCGAGCCCGCGGATGCGCGCGGTGGTGGCGCAGTTGCCGGAGGAGGTGCCATATCGGGCCTCGATCCTCGGCGCGATCGCGACCGGGGTCGCGTTCACCGCGGGCGACGACTGGCTGGCGGCGGTCCGGACCCAGCTGGACGGCACCCGGCAGCTGCTGGCCCGACTGCTCGCGGAGCGATTGCCGCAGGTGCGCTACCGGCCGCCGGAGGCGTCCTACCTGACCTGGCTGGACTGCCGGGCCCTCGGCCTGGGCGGAGACCCGGCGGCGGTATTCCTCGAACGCGGCCGAGTCGCGCTCAGCCGCGGGCTCGACTTCGGCGACGAGGGCTGGGGATATGCCCGGCTCAATATCGCGACCTCGTCTGGACTGGTGGCCGAGGCGGTGCGGCGGATGGCGGTGAGCGTCGACCGAGCGAAATTGTCGTAGCACGCCAGTACGATCGCGATATGAGCAGGCCCAAGGAACGCACCAGCATCAGCGTCGACCCGGATGTGCTGGCCTATGCCGAGCAGGAGGTTGCGGCCGGCCGCGCGCGTAGCGTGTCCGCGGTCGTGGAGGAGGCGGTGCGGGCCCGGATGACCCGGCGCGCCCGGCTGCGCGAGTGGCTGGACAGCGAGCTCACCGCGGCCAGGGAGCGCGACCCGATCGCATACGCCGAGTCCAGGCGCCGGGTAGCGGCCCTGTTCGGGCTGGAGCCAGACGACCAGGCTGCGCTGCGAGGCCGGTCGGCGTGATCGGTGGCAAGGTGCTCGACAGCACGACGCTCGCGGCGATGGCCCAGCACCGGATGGAGGCGCTGCTGGTGCTCGACTTCGCGGAGCGCACCGCGTCCACACTTCTGGTGCCGGCACCCGCCGTGGTCGATGCCTACCTGGAACTCGACGGCGATGAGGCCGCGATCCTCGGCGAGCTGCTTGACTCGGGGGTGATCGTCGTCGACCCGCTGACGGCCGACAACGCGGCCGAGGTGGCCCAGCACGTCCCTGAACCGCTGTTGCGCGCACACGAGGGTCGCGGGTTGCTGGCGCTGGAGGTCGGGCATGCGGTGCTGCTGGCGTCCGCGCGCGGCTGGCCGGTCGTCACCTGCTCGACCGCCCGGTGGGCGGGCGCCACCGGCGTGCGGATCGAGCTGATTCTGGACAAGTAGTCTGCCGGACGGCGGAGCCCCGGGCGCGGACAGCTGAGCGCCGAGAATGCCTCATCCGCTGCCCGGGAATCTCGGTGGCGTGACCTGACCCGTCCG
>DATAFN010000324.1:0-7148 GCA_036257435.1 Actinomycetes bacterium | reverse complement strand
ACCGGCACGGGCCGCCGGGCCAGTGCCTGCGGCGCGGGTGCGGAACGGATAGCCGGCCGTGGACTACTCGTTGGTACAAACGCTGCGCAGCGAGGTTGCCGGCCAGCTGCGCGCGGAACGACGCCGGCACGCCGAGCGCGGGCTCGACCTCAGCGTGGCGGACGAGCGCACGCTCGGCCGCAGCCTGATCTCCCGGGCGCTGCAGGCGCACCGGCAGGGCGAGCTGATTCGCGGGATCCAGTTGCCGGGTCCGGAGGAGGACACCGAGATCGGCGCCGCGGTGCACGCCGCCCTGTTCGGGCTTGGCCGGCTGGAGCCGTTGATCAGCGATCCAGACCTGCTCAACATCGAGATCATCGGGCACGACCAGGTCTGGGTCACCCACCGGGAGCTGGGCGTGCTGGCCGGCGAGCCGGCCGCCGACTCCGACCAGGAGCTCGTCGACTGGGTCCGCAATGTGGCCACGTACAGCGGGCTGAGCTCGCGCCAGTTCGACCCGATGAACCCGTTCCTCGATGTCCGGCTGCCGGACGGCTCCCGGCTGAACGCGACGCTCGCCGTGGTGGAACGGCCGGTCCTCTCGTTGCGGCTCTACCGACTGGAGAAGGTGCTGCTCGACCGGCTGCGGGCCCGGCACGCGTTCACCGAAGAGCTCGGCATCTTCCTGTCTGCCGCGGTGCGCGGCCGGTTCAACATCATGGTCTCCGGCGAGACGTTCGCCGGTAAGACCACCCTCTTGCGCGCGCTCGGCAACGAGATCGGCCCGGAGGAGCGGCTGGTCACCGCCGAGCACTTCCATGAGCTCGGCTTCCACCGCCTGCCCGAGCTGCATCCGCAGGTCGTGGCGATGGAGGAGCGGCTGGCCAACAGCGAGGGCCAGGGCGCGATAACCGTGCACGACCTGGTCGACCGCTCCCGCCGGATGAACCCGGACCGGATCATCGTCGGCGAAGTCGTCGGCGGTGAGGCGATCGCGATGCTCGACGCGATGACGCAGGGAAACGACGGTTCGCTGTCCACTATTCACGCGCGGCATCCGCGCGCGGTCTTCGACCGGATCGCCACCTATGCGCTGCGTAGCTCGGAGCGGCTTCCGGTCGAAGCCAGCTATCGGCTCGCCGCCGGTGGGCTCGACTTCATCGTGCACATGTGCAAGCAGCGGCTACCGGACGGCCGGGTGCACCGGTACATCGGCAGCGTGCTCGAGGTGTGCGGCTTCGACGGCGTTCAGGTCCTGACCAGCGAGATCTTCAGGGCCGACCACTATGGCGACCAGCTGGCCTACCCGCACGCCGCCATCACCGATGAGCGGGCCGAGCGGCTGGCCGCGTTCGGCTACGACGCGCGCATCTGGGCGGGTGCGGCGGCATGAACTCCAGCTACCAGGTCCCGCTTGCCGTACTCGCCGGCCTCGGCGTGGCCACCGGGGCGCTGCTGTTCGTCGCCGGCCTGCGCGGCCGCGATCCGGAGGCTGAACCGGACCGGTCGCTGCGGTTGACCGGTCCGATGGCAGCTCGGCTGGCCTGTGGCCTGGCCGCCGGGCTGCTCATCCTCGTGCTGACCCGGTGGGTGGCGTTCGCGATCGGGGCCTGTGTGGTGGTAGTGGCGTGGAACAGGCTCCTGGGCGGAGCGCGCTCGCAGCGGGCGGCGCTGGCCCGGCTGGAGGCGCTGGCCGCGTGGATCGAGTCGTTGCGCGACACGGTGGCGACCGGCACCGCATTGCCGGAAGCGCTGCCGGCCAGTGCCGGCGCGGCCAACCCGCTCATCTCCGTGCCGTTACGCGATCTGGTCGACCGGCTCCAGTCCCGCGAACCGCTGGACGAGGCATTGCTGATGTTCGCCGACCAGCTCGACGACGTCACCGCGGACGAGGCGATCGCCGCCCTCGCGCTTAATGCGCGCACCCAGGGCCGACAGCTCAAGGCGGTGCTGTCCGCGCTCAGCTCGGCGATGCGGCGGCAGCTGTCGATCCGCCGGCAGGTCGAGGCGGAGCGGCGCAGCACGCGCCGCGCCTCTCAGATCATCGTCGTGATCACGGTCGGGATGGCCGTCGGGATGGCCATGTTCAACCCGAACTACGTCGCGCCGTACCAGTCGGTGGAAGGCCAGTTCGTGCTCGCGGTCGTGGTGATGCTGTTCGCGGCCGCGTTCTGGTGGATTCGCGCGCTCGCCGACTTCGAAAAACCGACCAGGTTCCTGGCCACCCCGCAGGTTCGCCGGGAACGCTCGATCGCGCTGGCCAGGGAGGCGCGCCGGACTGCGGTGCCGAGGCGGTGGTTGGCATGACCACGGCCGTGTTCGCCGGTGCCGGGTTCGGACTCGGACTCGCGATGTTCGTGCTCGGGCTGGTTCCGCAGCGGCGCACCCTGCTCAGCGTGCTGGCCGAGCTGGACGCCGGCCGGTCCGCCGCGTCGGCCGCATCGGTGCCGCTGTTGGCCGGCTCCCGGATCGGTCGCCGGCTCGAGCGGCTCGAGCTGGTCGCCGGTCAGCGAATCGCCTACGAGTTGTTGGCCCGTGGCTGGCTCGGCGCCTCCTCGCTGCGTACCGACATGGCGCTGCTCGGCTACGACCCAGCCAGATACATGGCCAGCAAGGTGGCCTGGGCCCTGGCCGCGTTCGCATCGGTGCCGTTGCTGGCGCTGGTGTCCTCGGTGCTCGGCCTGCCCGGCATCTTCTCGCTGTGGGTAGGGCTGCTGTGGGCGGCGCTGGTGTTCGTGCTGCCCGACATGCAGGTGCGCAAGCTGGCGGCCAGGCGGCGGCGCGACTTCCGCACCGTCGTCGGCACCTACCTCGACCTGGTGGCGATGCGGGTAGCCAGTGGCAGCGGGGTAGCCGAGGCACTGACCGACGCCGCGACCATCGGGGAAGGCTGGACATTTGCCCGAATACGGGCCGCACTGTCCGGCGGCCGGACCGACGGGTTGAGCCCGGCGCGGTCCCTGGGTCGGCTCGGCAGTGAGCTTGATGTGCCCGAACTGCTCGACCTGGCGTCCCAGCTCACTCTCGTCGACACCGCCGGCGCTCAGGCCGAGACCAGTCTGCGGGCCAAGGCCGCCTCGCTGCGCGAGCGGCAACTATCCGACGCGCACGGCAAGGCGAACGAGCGCTCCCAGCACATGCTCATCGCCCAGGTGCTGCTCGGCGTCGGGTTCCTCATCCTCATCGGCTACCCGGCCGTGTCCAAGGTGCTTTTGCTCTAGAAGATCAACGTCGAAAGGAAACGAGCAATGTCTCGACTGCGTACCGCGCTCCTGATGGCCACTCCCGAGCTGGCCATCCTGCGCAGCTACCTCCAGGTCGGCCGGCTACGCGCGAAGCGTCCCGGCGCCGACCGTGGCGAGATGGCGATGGGCTGGGTCCTGGTGGCCGCAATCACGATCACAATCGTCATCGCCGTCGGCACCATCTTGTTGACCAAGATGCGGACCAAGGCCAACTCGCTTGACCTGACCACTCCGTAGCGGCCGATGACCGTCCGGCCAGAGCCAATGCGCGCGCCAACAATCGATCGTTGGTCCTGGGATCGCGGCGTGCCGCGGGCGATACGCCGTGGCGACCGCTCTCGCCGGCCAACAATCGATCGTTGGCGGATCCGGCCGGCCCGCGAGCGCGGCGACGTCGCACTCGAGATGGTGCTACTCGCGCCGATCATCATCTTCATGATCTTCGTGGTAATCCAGTTCGCGCTCTGGTATCACGCCCGGCACGTCGTCACCGCGGCCGCGCAGGAGGGTGCCCGGGTCGCTCGCGCGGCCAACACCAGCGCGGCAGCGGCCGAGCAGGCCGGCCGGGACCGGGCCTACACGTTCATCGACACCCTCGGTGGCTCGATCGTGGAAAACCCGAATGTCGTGGTGAACCGCGGGGTGGCCACCGTCAGCGTCCGGGTGACCGGTACCGCGATCCACATCGTGCCCGGCCTCCGGCTGCAGGTCCACGGCCAGTCGGTCGGCCCGGTCGAGCGGTTCGTGCCGCCGTCATGATCCGCCGATCCGGCCTTCCCGGCCGCCGACCCCCGAGCGCGGGCCGCGGTTGGTACCGCCCGCCCGCCGGGTTCACTGCGGGGTCCGCTGCCGGGTCCGATGTGCCAGCCGCCGGCTCCGATGCCGGAACGGGGACGATCGAGCTGGTGCTGCTGGCCCCCATCGTCGTCCTGTTCCTGTTGCTGATGGTCGTGCTCGGCCGGATCGCGGAGACCGGCGCGGAGGTGACCGGCGCCGCCCGGGACGCCGCCAGGGCAGCGTCGATGGCTCGCACTCCAGGCTCCGCCGCCAACGCCGCCCATACCGCCGCCGCGACGGCACTGGCCGGGGAGAACATCGACTGTTCCACCGGCGTATCGGTATCGGTAAACACCAGCCGCTGGTTCGCCGGCGGGTCGGTTCGGGTCACCGTCGCCTGCACGGTACGGCTTTCCGACGTCGGTTTCTCGATGCTGCCGGGGTCCAAGCGGATGACCGCGAGCGCGACCGCACCGCTGGAACGGTTCCGGGGGGTGGGCTGAGCATGCTGGTCGCCAACCCGGCGTTGGGCCGGCCGGATCGCGGGTCGACCGTGATCTGGTTGCTGCTGCTCACCCCGACACTCTTCGGCTTTGCCGGGCTCGTTCTCGACGGCGGGCGGGTCCTGGCTGCTCGGCAGAAGGCAGCCAACATTGCCGAGCAGGCCGCCCGGGCCGGGGTCGACACCCTCGACATCACCGCCTATCGAGACAGCGCGGGGACCGTCGATCGGGTCGACCCGACTCGGGCGCGCAGCGCAGCGTGCCGTTTCGTCGCGGTCGCCCGCCCGGGCGCGCATTGCGTCGTGCAGACCGCGGGTAATCGGGTCACCGTCCGGGTCACGGTGACCACGCCGACGGCGGTGCTCGGTGTAGTCGGGGTCGGCAGCCTGACCACCACGGGCGTCGGGTCCGCCCGCTCCGCCGTCGGCATCACCGGGGAGGGCAGATGAAGAACAAGCCGGTGCAGCCCACTGCGCGGCGGCGCAGCTTCTGGGCTGCGGTTCGGCAGCGGATCGTCGCACTGATCGCGATCGCCACGCTCGCCGCGCTGGTGGTGGGTGTTCCGTTTCTCCTGATCAGCGTGGTCGGTTCGCCGATTCCGGCGGAGTGGCCGACCTGGGCCGAGCTGCAGACCGCCTTGGCGGGCCCCGTCCGGTGGGGCCCGGTGATCGACGTGCTGACCGCGCTGGCCTGGCTGGCGTGGGCGCAGTTCACGGTGTGCGTGCTGGTCGAACTGCAAGCCGGGCTCTCTCGTCCCCGGACACCGGCGCGCCGGATCCCGCTGGCCGGGTTCAACCAGTCATGGGCGCGCCGGCTGGTCGTCGCGGCCTTGCTGCTGGTGAGCACGAGCGGGCTGACGCCCGCGGTCGCCGGCACCCATCCGGCCACCCGGCCCACGGTGACGGTCAGCGCGCCGCTGCATCCGTCCGCGGTCTCCCGGACCGGCGAGGTGTCCACAGCCAACGGCAGCCATGTTGCGGCCGAGGATCCGTCGACTCATCGAGCCGGCTCGCTGCGGCAGTATGTGGTCCGGACCGGCGACAACCTCTGGGACATCGCGGAACGGTTTCTATCCGGGGACGGACTGCGCTATCACGAGATCTGGGAGCTCAACCGGGACCACGTGCAACCGGACGGGACCTGGATGGCCAGCCCGGACATCGTTCGGCCGGGTTGGGTGCTGACGATGCCGCCGGACGCGACCGGGCTGCCGCGGTTCGACGCCAACCCCAGGTCGGGTCTTCCGATGTACACGGTCAAGGAGGGAGACACGCTTGCCGAGATCGCGGCCCGCGAGCTCGGCGACGCCCAGCAGTACGGGGTGATCTTCCGGTTGAACCAGGACCGGGTCCAGCCGGATGGGCGCTCGCTGGTCGACCCTGATCTGATCTATCCCGGCTGGGAGCTGGTGCTGCCGGCGTCTGGCGGGCAGAACGGGAACGGGGGCGGCGACCGCCCCGCCGAGCAGCCGACCACCGAACCCGCGGCACCGGAACCGGCCGGTTCGACCATCCCGAAGACCGGCTCGGCCCCGGTGCCGCCGGCGCCGGAATCCCCGCCGGCTCAGGCGTCGCCGCCGGCCTCGACCCCCGAGGTTTCCGACCAGGCGCCGCCGGGCGCCACTGGCGTCACCGCCGAGCCGCCCGCCGGTAATGCTCCGTCCGGAGCACCGGACAAGCCCGCGGCCGGGGCGGCCGATGAGGATGGCAGCCAGCTGATCCGCATCCTGGGCTACGGATCGCTGCTGTCCGCCGGCGTGCTCGCGCTGATCGGCTTCAAACGCATGCTCCAGCAGCGCCGGCGCCGGCCCGGCGGAAAGATCAAGCTGCCGCCCGCGTCGATCGGTGACGTAGAGCTGACGATGCGGGCCAGCGAGGACCCGATCGGCGCCGAGTTGATCGACCGGGCGCTGCGCACGCTGTCCGCGAATCTCGCCAAAGTCGGCGGGCTGCTGCCGAACCTGGACGCGGTCCGGCTGAGCCGGGACGGGGTGGAACTGTTCGTCGCCGACCCCGAGCCGCCGACCGCACCGTTTGAGCCGGCCTCGCCCGACCTCGCCGTGTGGTTGTGCCGGCCCGATCACCCCGAGCTGCTGGACGGACGGGCCGCCGCGCAGGTCCCGGCGCCGTACCCGGCGCTGGTCACTCTGGGCACCGACCAGGATGGCGCGCATGTCCTCGTCGACCTGGAGAGCGCGGGCGCGGTGTCACTGGTCGGGCAGTTGGCGGACGCCGAAACCGTGCTGCGTGCGATGGCGGTGGAGCTGGCCACCTCGCGCTGGGCGGACGATCTCGCGGTAAGCCTGGTCGGGATCGGCGCCGACCTGCCGGCCGCGCTCAACGGTGACCGGCTCAGCTACAGCGACTCGCTCGACGCCGAGGTGGAGGTGCTGGAGCGCTGGTCCGGTGACGTAGCCGGGCTGCTCGAAGGGGCGGCCACGTTCTCCACCCGGGACAGCCGAACGCAGGGCCTCGCATCCGACACCTGGACCCCACGGGTGATCCTGTCCGGGGAACCGGTCACCGCGGAAGCGGCGCAGCGGTTCACCAGCCTGCTCACCGGAGTCCCGCGGGCGAGCCTCGCGGCCGTGTTCAGCAACCCGACCGAGGCCGATCTACCCGGGACATGGATGCTCGACTGCACC
>DATAFN010000317.1:0-4019 GCA_036257435.1 Actinomycetes bacterium | reverse complement strand
GGAACACCCGGGCGAAGTCACCGTCCGCGCGCCGTTCGTACTCCACGTAACCGATCCGGGCGTAGAGCGCCAGGTTCTCGGTCATCTTCTCGTGCGTGTAGAGATAGACGGAGTCGAACCCGGCCCGCCGCGCGGCCGCTTCGGCGTGCTCGAGCAGCGCGCGACCCAGCCCGCCGCCCTGCCGGGACGGATGCACGGCAACGTTGTCGATCAGAAATCCATCGTCAGTGATCCGGAGCACGAGCACCCCGACGAGGGCACCACCCTCGTCGGCGACGGTGACATCCGCGCTGCCGATGACCTCCGCGTAGTTCTCGCGCATCGGGCCGGGCCGCATGCCGATGCGCAGGACGTAGTGTCCGTACGCGGCATTGACCAGATCGGTCACCGCCGCCGCGTCGGCGGCTACGGCCTGGCGCGACACCGGTCCGTTTCCGCTCAATTTGCGCTGAGGATCGGCAGGTACGGCTGCCAGGGCCCGACGTCGTCGACGTAGTGATGCGCCAGCGCCTCGGCGAGCTGGCGAGTGTGATCCAGATCGTGTACCACCCAGCTGGCTAGTAGCTGCCGCAACGTCACCCGGCCGAGCTCCGGATGGCGTCCGGTCCGGTCCAGCTGCTCGGGCTCGAGTTGCCAGTGCTGCAGGGTTGCCAGGTTGTCGGCGCGCAGCGAGTCGAACTTCGCGAGTAGATCGTCGAACGGGATCGCCTGATCGGTCTCGCGCATTGCGAAGCGGTCGAATGGCTCGAACGGACGGGCCTCGCCGTGTTCGAGAAGGATGCGCGCCCGCGGAATCCAGTCGGTGTACTCGCCATGGATCAGATGCCCGACCACGTCGTAGGGGCTGAACGTGGCGGGACCGTAGTCCAGCCTGGCCCGCGGCTCGGGCAGCCCGCCGAGCAGCGCCTGCAGCACGTGCGGAGTACGGGCGAGCGACCGAACCACGCTGTCGAGCTCGAACGCCATGGCGTTCCCTCCGAGTCGGATCACGTCGGCCACCGTAGCCGCAGCCGGTCCGCCCGGCTAGCGAGTCCTCACCGGGTGCCGTGCGGAGCTAGCGCGCTGTCGCCGGCAGTGCGGACGACGCGAACGCCGACAGGTTCAGCCAGTGCGGGACTGCCCGGCGCAACGCGGTCGGGCCGAGCACCGCGAGCCGGCCCGCCTTCGTCGCCTCGCGCCAGGTCAGCTCGCCACGCCAGACTAGCGTGAGCGTGCGCAGGTCGGCCTCGACCGTGGCCGCGACCGGGTAGCCGGGGTCGAAGTCGCACAGGCCGGTCCCGGTCGGTTCGATCACCACCCACCAGTCGCGCGCGCTGCCCGGTACGTCCGCGAACGTGAACCGCAGCACGGTGCGCCCGTTCGCCGCGGCGGTGTCGAGGTCGACATTGCGGTGGATGTCCCACATCAGCATGTGCGGGTCCAGGTCGTCGTCGCCGAGCTCGGGCACCCAGCGCATCCCCCACCGGCCGAGCGCCTCCACGATCGGCGTCAGTTCGTGGCCGGCCGGCGTCAGCGCATAGCTGGTCCGGCCGCCGTCGAAGCGTCGCTCCACCAGCCCGGCCTTGACCAGCGTCCGCAACCGCCGGGATAGCAGCGTCGGCGACATTCGTGGCACGCCCCGGCGGATGTCGTTGAAGTGCCGGCTGCCGGCCAGCAGCTCCCTGACCACGAGCAGCGTCCAGCGCTCGTCGAGCAGCTCCATCGCCTTGGCGACCGGGCAAAACTGGCCGTACCCACTCATCGGACCCCCTGGCGTCGGTCCGAGCGTACGACCGGCGCACCGGTCGGACCAGTACAGATGTTGTAGCGGCCGGGTACAAACGCGGTACTGGCTCGGCCCTCCCGCTGAATTCGACGCTGGGAGCGCACCCGTGGGGAGACGGGCGCACGTCCAGGACCGACCCCTTTGAAGGAGTGCCATGACCGCGCCGACCCAACCCGCCGGCCCGATCGCCATCACCGAGCAGGCTCCGGTCCTGCTCGGGCACCTCGCCGGATTCGTCGCCCACCGCACGGTCGCGGTCGGGCTGCGCAACGGCCTGATCAGGGCGCTGGCGGACGCGCCGGACGGCCTCAGCGCCGACCGACTGGCCGGCCGTCTCGACCTCGACCCCTGGTATGTCGCGGCATGGTGCCGCTCGGCGTTCGGCGCCGGGATCCTCGACCGCGCCGGCGACCGGTACGTGCTGGCGCCGCACATCGGCACGCTGCTGCTGGACACCACGTCGCCGGCCTACGTCGGCGGGGTCTTCCTTGTGCTGGAGCAGCGCGAGGTCTTCGACCGGTTCGAAGCCAGCCTCGCGTCCGGCGAACGGCTGTGGTGGGACGAGTGCAGCCCGGAGTGGATCGCCAGCGTATCCGGCACCGGAACTCCGTTCTACACCCGACTGGTCCCGGGCGGGCTGGCGAAGGTGCCCGGCCTGACCGAGGTGCTGGCAGCCGGCTGCCGCGTCGTCGACACCGCGTGCGGCGCCGGAGTCGGGCTGGTCAAGCTCGCCGCCGCGTACCCGAACTGCGAGCTGATCGGCATCGACGGCGACCGGCACTCGATCGAGCTGGCCAGCAAGCGCGTCACCGAGGCCGGCATTGCCGACCGGGTCACGCTCGTGTGCAGCCCGCTCGAGGAAATGGACCTGACCGCCACGCCGGCCACCGTGATCATCAACAACATCTCGATGCACGAGTGCCGGGACATCGACGCGGCGACCCGCAACGTCACCGCTGGGCTGGAGCCGGGTGGCTGGTTCGTGATCTCGGACTTTCCGTTCCCGGACACCGACGAGGGGGTGCGGTCGGTACCGGGCCGGGTCATGTCCGGAATCCAGTTCTTCGAGGCGCAGATCGACGACCAGCTGTTGCCGCGTGCGGCCTACGACGACCTGCTGGCCAGGCACGGTTACCGCGACATCGGCTCCGCCGCGCTGACCCCGATGCACGCGATCACCTACGGTCGCCGGTAAGGGCCGCAGATAGGGCGACAGCGGGCCGGTGGTAACGACCTGAGCACGCGGGACGCGGGGTGGCGCCCACCCCGCTTCGTTGTCTAGTGGTGCACGCCGCCGGCCGCGACGTGGATGAACACCGCACGCACGTCCGCGGCGGTCCGCACCGGGTCAACGTACCCCTCGATCGGCTCGACGATCTTTTCGAGCAGCTCGGCATCGGGCTCCGGCCCGAACGAGATGATCGTGAGGTAGACCTCCCGCTTCGGGTCGGCCGCATCGGCCAGCGCCGTCTTGAGCTCGTCCGCGGTCAGCGAGCCGGGGTCGTCTTCGTTGCGGCCGTCGGTGAACAGGATCACGTGGCTGGGTGTGTTCGGCCGGGCGTCGCCCTGGGCCGACTTATAGGCGGCGAGCATCGTGTCGTACAGACCGGTGCCGGTGTTCTCCGCACGAAGCTGACGGGTGGCCCGGATCAGCTGGTCCCGGTGTTGGGCGTCCAGCCGGTTACGCGGCAGTACGGTCCGGTAGTCCCGCGGTGGGCTGAGGTTGGAGCCGAACTTCCAGATCGCCAGCTCCGAGTCATTGGGAAGCAGGTCAGCCAGGTCACTGGTGGCATTGCGGACCACGTCGATGAGCGGCGCCGTCGAACCGGGCGCCCGCGCACCCATCGACACGGACACGTCGATGACGACCAGCATGTCCGAGCGCCGCTCGTTGATGTACCAGGTCGCGAACACATGCTCGACGTGGTGCCCCCCGAGTACCCCCAGCAACTCCCCGGTCTGCTCGGGCAGCTCGGCCGGCTGCCCGCCCGGCACGCTGCCGTTGGCCCGGCGCAGCCCCGCGCCGGCGAGCGCGGCATCGGCCTCGCCGCCGGTCAGCGCCGCCAGCACCCGCGCCATCGGGCCGGCCAGCGAGGGATCGGCCAGCGCCGCCGCGGTCGGCAGCCAGGTATAGCGCAGCAGCGCGGTGTAGTCGGATCCGGCGAACACCGTGTCTCGCTTGATCGTTGCCGCCGCGGTTCCAGCGTCGGGGTCCGGTTCGGCAAGCAGCCGGTCCAACGCGTACTCGGCGATC
>DATAFN010000284.1:0-2350 GCA_036257435.1 Actinomycetes bacterium | reverse complement strand
GGGAGCGAGGGCGAGCACGCGAAGGTATGGAAGGTGCCGCTGCCCCGGGCCGCACTGGCCACCGAGCTGCGCACGAGCCCGCCGGCGCCGTCCCCTGCTCCGGACACCACGGACGAGACGGAGGCGCTGGAGTTCGGCGGGAACCTGCTGGCCGTGCTGGTGGCCGGCGGTATCGGCTACGCCCTGTTCCGAACGTTCCGGGGCCGCCGGCCCGCCGGGTAGCCGGCCCGGCTACCACCCGACCTCTTCACACCCGACGTGGTCGGCCGGCTCTACTTGCAGCGTTGCGTGCTCCAGCCGGTGTCGGTCCCGCAGCATGACCCGGGCCTCGTCCAGCACCCGGTGCGTGTCCGCCGCCGACGCCACCTTCAGATGCGCGGTGGCCACCTCCATCTCCGAGGTCAGCGTCCAAACATGCAGGTCATGGACGTCGATGACGCCGGGCAGCGCGGCCAGATCGGTGCGTAGCTTCGGCAGGTCGACGTGCGGCGGCGCGGCCTGCACCAGCACCCGCAACGCCTGCCCGGCCAGCCTGGCCGCGCGCGGCAGGATCCACAGGCCGAGCGCGATCGCGAACACGGGGTCGACCCAGTCCGCTCCGGTCAGGCGCATCAGCAGGGCCGCGACCAGAACCGCGGCCGAGCCGACCGCATCGGCCAGCACCTCGGTCGCAGCGCCCCGCACGTTGAGGTTCTCCGCGGCACCCGGTTGCAGCAGCCGGTAGCTGACCAGGTTCAGCGCCAGGCCGACGATCGCCACGATCAGCATCGGTGTGGTCGGCACCGTAAGCGGTTCAGCCAGCCGACGAACGGCTTGCCAGATCACGTAGCCGGCGACTCCGAACAGCAGCAGCGCGTTTGCGAGCGCGGCCAGGACCTCGAGCCGGTACAGCCCGAACGTCCGTCGTCCCCGGCCGGCGCCCGCGGTCGTGGCCGCTCCGACCGCGGCCAGCGCCAGGCCGAGTCCGACCGTGTCGGTGAGCATGTGCCCGGCATCGGACAGCAAGGTCAGCGACCGGGTGGCCAGCGCGGTGCCGAACTCGACCAGCATGAACGCGCCCGCCAGCAGGAACGCGATCAGCAGCCGGCCACGGAAGCGAGCACCGGCCCGCAGCTCTGGACCGTGCTGCTGATCGTGACCCATGGCAGTCCGTTATAGCCGTTCGACGACGTAGTCGATGCACTCGGTGAGCGCCTCGACATCGTCCGGTTCGATCGTGGTGTACATGGCGATCCGCAGCTGGTTGCGCCCGAGCTTGCGGTATGACTCGGTGTCCACGATTCCGTTGGCGCGCAGCACCGTCGCCAGCACGGTCGCATCCACCTCTGGGCTGAAGTCGATCGTGCCGACCACGGCCGACCGGTGCACCGGATCGGTGACGAACGGGCTGGCGAAGCTCGACTTCTCCGCCCAGGTATACAGCCGTTGTGCGGAGTCCGCGGTCCTGCTCGTGGCCCAGGCCAGCCCGCCGCGCTCGAGGATCCAGTCCAGCTGGTCGGCGAGCAGGAACAGCGTGGCCAGCGCCGGGGTGTTGTAGGTCTGGTCCTTGCGGGAGTTCTCGATCGCGATGGTCAGATCGAGGAATGCGGGGCGGTAGCGGCCGCTCGCGGCAATCTGGGCGGCGCGCTCGACTGCAGCCGATGACAGCGCGGCCAGCCACAGGCCACCGTCGGACGCAAGGCACTTTTGCGGCGCGAAGTAGTACGCGTCGAACTCGGTGGCCTCGACCGCCAGACCGCCGGCGGCCGAGGTCGCGTCGACCAGCACCAGTGCGTCCGGGTCGGCGCCGGGCACCCGGTGTACCGGCATCGACACCCCGGTAGATGTCTCGTTGTGGGTCAGGGCGTACGCATCCACACCTGCAACCGGGTGTGGGGTCGGTGCCGTTCCCGGCTCGGCCTCGACGACCGCGGGTCGATCCAGCCACGGCGCGCCGGCGGCGCCCGCGGCGAACCGTGCGGAGAACTCGCCGAAGGACAGGTGCAGCGACCGGCTCCGGATCAGTCCGAACAGCGCCACATCCCAGAACGCCGTGGTTCCGCCGTTGCCGAGCACGACCTCGTACCCGTCGGGCAGTGCGAGCAGCTCGGCGATGCCGGTGCGGACCCGGCGGACCAACGCCTTGACCGGTGGCTGCCGATGCGAGGTGCCCAGCAGGGTGTCACCCATGTCAGCAAGCGCGGCCAGGGCGGCTGGTCTGATCTTGGACGGGCCGGCGCCGAACCGGCCGTCAGCCGGCTTGAGCTCGGCGGGAACGGTGATCTGCGGGACGGTGGTATCGGTCATGAGACGCTTTCGGGACGACTGATGCGGGCAATGACCAGGGTATTCGGCGATCACCGTTGACCGG
>DATAFN010000274.1:0-7494 GCA_036257435.1 Actinomycetes bacterium | reverse complement strand
TTTCCGGGTGCCCGAGCAGGCCGTGCACGACTACCTGCGGCACGCCTATGTCGAGGCGGCCGGCTAGCCCGGCCGCACCACCCGGTAGTGGCCCGACCAGCTCGGCTTCGAGGCGTTTCCCCACGATGCACGGCGCACCGGTACCCTAGTGCGGTCCCGCGCGCGGATCTGCGCGCGTCCATGATCCTGATGTGTGATATTGCGAGGGTGCCCCGTGGGCTCAGTCATCAAGAAGCGCCGCAAGCGAATGGCCAAGAAAAAGCACCGCAAGCTGCTCAAGCGCACTCGAGTGCAGCGCCGAAACAAGAAGTGACGCCCTCGCGGGACCCTCGATGAACCGCACGGTTCTGGTGACGGGTGTCTCGCGCGCCCCAGGAACGGAGCTCGCCCGCCGGCTGCGGGCCGCACCCGGCATCGACCGGGTGATCGGAGTCGATCTCACCTCCCCGTCGGATGATCTCGGCGACGTGGAGTTCGTGCGCGCCGACATTCGCAGCCCGGTGATCGCGAAAGTGGTCGAGGCCACCGAGATCGAGACCGTCGTTCATCTGGGCACTCTGCAGCCCTCGTCCGGTCCGGGGCGCGGTGCCTCCGGTCGCGAGATCGCATTGATCGGCACCATGCAACTGCTGGCCGCATGCCAGCGGGCGGCTTCGGTGCGCCGGTTCGTCCTGCAGTCGTCTACCGCGGTGTACGGCTCGACCGCGCACGATCCGGCCCTGTTCACCGAGGACATGACCCCGGCGAGCCCCCCGGCGGGCGGCCGGTCCAGGGACATCTTCGAGATGGAGTCGTACGTACGCGGCTTCACCCGCCGCCGGCCGGATGTGAGTACGACCATCCTGCGGCTGGCGCATCTGGCCGGGCCGACCGCGGATACCGCGCTGACCAGGCATTTGAAGCTGCTGGTCGTGCCCACCGTCTTCGGCTTCGACCCGCGGCTGCAGTTCCTGCACGTCGACGACGCGGTCGACGTGCTGGCCATGGCGACCGTCGCGCCCCGGTCGGCCGCCCGGATCCCCTCGAGCCGCGCGGCCGGACTCGATGAGATCGGCGGGGCCGCCGAACCGCCGCCGGGCGGTGTGGCGGCGGCAACGGTCAGCGCGCCGCTCCCGGCCGGGACAGTGCGCGCGGGCCGGGCCCAGCCGGGTCGCCCGACTGTGTACAACATTGCCGGCGACGGCGCGGTCTTCCTGTCGCAAGCGATCCGCCGGCTCGGCCGGACCGCGCTCCCGGTGCCGGCGCCGCTGCTGCCGTACGTACGCGCGGTGGTCGGGAAGGGCGGCGAGATGCCGCCGATCAGCGAGCTGACCTACGGCCGGGTTACCGACACCTCCCGGATGCGCACCGAGCTCGGCTTCCAGCCGCGTTACTCGACGGCCGCGGCGCTGGCCACGATCGGCGGTGACCGCGATGGCTGAGCCGACTACTGCCGGCCCCGCGCTACTGGAGAAGTGGGATCGGCGCCTGGCCGGGGGCCTGGCGTTCGTCCGACGTCGGATCAGCGGCGAATACGAGGTCGACGAGTTCGGGTTCGACCCGGACCTGACCGAGACCGTACTGATCCCGCTGCTGCGCCCGCTGTACGAGAAGTACTTCCGGGTCGAGGTGTCGGGCATGCACCACGTGCCCGACGTCGGGGGCGGCCTGGTGGTGGCCAACCATGCCGGGACTATCCCGGTCGACTCGCTGATGACGCAGCTGGCCATCCACGATCACCATTCGGCCCACCGGCATCTGCGCCTGCTTGCCGCCGACCTGGTGTTCAAGCTGCCGGTGACCGCCCACCTCGCCCGCAAAGCCGGCCACACGCTGGCCTGTAACGAGGACGTCGACCGGCTGCTCGGCGCCGGCGAGCTGGTCGGGGTCTGGCCGGAGGGCTTCAAGGGGATCGGCAAGCGGTTCAGCCAGCGCTACCAACTGCAGCGCTTCGGCCGTGGCGGCTTCGTGGCGGCTGCGCTGCGGCACGGTGCACCGATCGTGCCGGTGGCGATCGTCGGCTCCGAGGAGATCTACCCGCTCATCGGCGACGTCCCCCCGGTCGCCAAGGTGCTCGGCTTGCCCTACGTGCCGGTGACGCCGACGTTTCCATGGCTTGGCCCGCTCGGCGCGATCCCGCTGCCGTCCAAGTGGATGATCGACTTCGGGCCGCCGATCCCGACCGAGGAGTACGCGGACCAAGTCGACGATCCGATGGTGGTATTCGAGCTGACCAACCAGGTGCGGGAGACGATCCAGCACATGCTGTACCGGTTGCTGGTCAAGCGCGGCGGGGCATTCGGCAGCTAGGCCGCCGACCCGCAACCAGGTCGCCGACTCGTGGCCACGCCGTCGACTCGCAGCCTGGTCGCCTAACCGCCGCCACGCGGACCGGCGGCGTTCCGGCGTCGTCGCCGAGCGCCGAGCGCGGCCAGCACGCCGGCCAGCGCGCCGGTTCCGACTGCGGCCGGAATGCCGACCGCCGCTGCCTTCCGGCCAGTGCGGTAGTCGTGTACCGGCCACTCGCGCTGCTTGGCGTGCTCGCGCAGCCTGGCGTCCGGGTTGACGGCGTACGGATGGCCGACCAGCTCGAGCATCGGGATGTCGTTCGCCGAGTCACTGTACGCGGATGAAGACGCCAGATCGAGGTCGCGCTCGGCGGCCAGCCGGCGCACGGCTTCGGCCTTGGCCTGGCCGTGCAGCAGATCCCCGGTCAGCCGGCCGGTGTAGGTGCCGGCCTCCACCTCGGCGACCGTGCCCAGCGCGCCGGTGAAGCCGAGCTGATCGGCGAGCGCGGTCGCCACCTCAATCGGGCTCGCGGTGACCAACCAGACCTCCTGGCCGGCCGCCACATGCGCCTCGGCGATCTCCTGGGTGCCTGGCCAGACCCGGGGCAGCAGGTAGTGCTCGACCAGCTCGGCAAGCACCGCTTTGAGCTGCTCGGCATCGCGACCTTCGATCCCGGACAGGACGTCCCGCCGGGTGTTGTGGATGTGCCCGGTCCGCTCCCGCCCGCCGAGCCGGAAGTGGGCCTGCCGCCACGCGAACTTCGCCAGGTCCCGGTTGCTGATCACTTTGCGTGCATAGAGACCGCGTGCCACGTGAAAGAGCGAAGAGCCCTTCATGAGCGTGTTGTCGAGGTCGAAAAATGCCGCGCTTCGAGGCATGGCGACCAGGGTAGCCAGGACGGGACGGCAAGAGCTGTGCGAGACTCCACGACGTGGTGGGGAACGTCGCCGAGCTGCTGCGGCAGACCGCGCGGGAGCACGGCGACCGGCGCGCACTGGTCGTGCCGGCGCTCGGTCGCGAGCTGACCTGGGCGGAGTTCGACGGCACCGTGGACGCGATGGTGGTCGGCCTGCGCGCGCGGTTGTCGCCGGGCGCCCGCGTCGCGCTGGTGTTCGGCAACTCGGTCGAGTTCGTTACGGCGTATTTCGCGGTGCTGCGGGCCGGCTTGGTGGCGGTGCCGGTGAACAACGGCTACACGGAGCCGGAGATCCGCCGGGTGCTCGCGGACAGCCGGGCCGAGCTGGTGCTCGCCGAAGCAACGGCCGCCGGCACCGCACGAGCGGCCGCGCAGGCGCTCGACGCCGGCGGTCCCGACGTGGTCGAGGTCGGTTCGGACGAATGGCGGGACCTGGGGCACGCGGCGACGGGCGGCCAGCCCGAGTCGGCCGGGTCCGCCGCGGACGCCGAACCCGAGCCGGCTGGGTCCGCCGCCCACGCGGGGCCTGAGGCGCTGGCCGTTCTCGCCTATACCTCCGGCACGTCGGGCGAGCCGAAGGGTGCGATGCTGTCGCACCGGGCACTGCTGGCCAGCATCGAGTCCACACTCGCGTTGGACCCGGCGCCGGTCGAGCCCGACGACGTGGTGCTGCTGACGCTGCCGATGTTCCATCTGTACGCGCTCAACGGCGTGCTCGGCCCGCTGGTGGCCACCGGCGCGACCGGCGTCCTGGCCGAGCGGTTCGACCCGGCCCCGGCGCTCGCTCTGATCGAGCAGCACCGGATCACCATGGTGCCGGGGGCGCCGGCGATGTACGCCGCCTGGGCCACCCGGCCGGATCTCAGGCACGCCCTGGCCACAGCTCGGTTGCTGATCTCCGGCTCGGCCCCCCTACCCTCGTCCGTGCTCGAGCAGGTGCACACCTCGACCGGGCTGACCGTGTACGAGGGATACGGCCTGACCGAGACGGCGCCCGCCGCTACCAGCACGCTCGCCTCCGCCCGGGTCAAGCCCGGATCGATCGGCCGTCCGGTGCCGGGGGTGGAAGTGCGCCTGGTGGACGAGACGGGCGAGCCGGTGGCCGAGGGCGACCCCGGTGAGATCCAGGTGCGCGGTGCGAACCTGTTCTCCGGGTACTGGCCGAACGGCTCCGGCGGACCGGGCCCGGACGGCTGGTGGTCCACCGGCGACGTGGCCTACACCGACGAGGATGGCGACCTCTTCATCGTCGACCGGCGCAAGGAGCTCGTCCTGGTCAGCGGGTTCAACGTGTACCCGCGGGAGGTCGAGGACGCGCTGCTGACCCACCCGGACGTGGTGGAGGCGGCCGTGGTCGCGGTTCCGCACCCGATCACCGGCGAGGCGGTCAAGGCGTTCGTGGTAGCCCGGCCCGGCGCCGAACTCACCACCGAGCAGGTGATCGCGCACTGCGCGCCACGGCTGGCCAGGTTCAAGCGGCCGACCATCGTGGCGATCGTGCCCGAACTGCCGCACTCGACAATCGGGAAGGTCGCCAAAGGCCGGTTGCGCGCCGACGAACCGGGCGATGAGACAGGCGAGGAGACGGCATGAGCTTGGGTGCGCCCGCCGCCCGGGTAACCCTGCTCGGCAAGGACGGCTGCCACCTCTGCGACGACGCTCGAACCGTGATCGCCCGGGTGTGCGCGGACCTTGGGGTTGGCTGGACCGAGGTTGACATCACCACCGACGAGGCGCTGTTCGAGCGGTACCGCGATGAGATCCCGGTCACCTTGGTAGACGGAGAGCAGCACGACATCTGGTACGTGTCCGAAGACCGCCTGCGCCGGGCGCTGGAACCCTCGGCGGAGACCTGATCTAGCGCACTCCCGTGATCAGGGACCGTGCCCTCCGCGCGGCGGCGAATCGGGTCCCTGATCATGAAGCGCCAGCCCGGGCGGGAACGTAGCCGATCTTGAGGTATCCGTCGACTTTGTGCGCGTGTTCACAAACCCCTAGGCTGCATACGACGCGTTTCAGGTCTACAGGAGTCTCGTGTCCGCCGTTCGTACCAATCGCACCGTCCGAGGGATCCCGGATGCCACGGTGGCCCGGCTGCCGGTGTATCTGCGAGCGCTGACCGGACTGGCCGACCGGGGGGCCCGCACCATCTCGTCCGAGGAGCTGGCCGCGGCCGCCGGAGTGAACTCGGCCAAGCTGCGCAAGGACCTGTCCTACCTCGGTTCGTACGGCACGCGCGGTGTCGGCTACGAGGTCGAGTACCTGATCTATCAGATCTCCCGGGAGCTCGGCCTGACCCAGGACTGGGCGGTAGCGATCATCGGGGTCGGCAACCTCGGGCATGCCCTGGCCAACTACGGCGGGTTCGCCTCTCGCGGGTTCCGGGTGGTGGCGTTGCTCGACGCCGACGAGAACCGGGTCGGCGAGGACATCGGCGGCCGGGTGGTCCGCCACATCGACGACCTGGAGCACGTGCTGGCCGTGGAGCGGGTGGACATCGGCGTGATCGCCACTCCGGCAGCCGGGGCGCAGGCCGTCTGCGACCGGCTGGTGGCCTGCGGGGTGACCAGCATCCTGAACTTCGCGCCCGCCGTGCTCGCGGTGCCGGACGGGGTGGAAGTGCGAAAGGTGGACCTGTCCATCGAGCTGCAGATCCTGGCGTTCCACGAGCAGCGCAAAGCCAGCGGCAGCGCGCTGACCGCCCTCACTGCCGTGGCCGGTCGTGCCGCGCACTCGGACGCGCCAAAACCTGCGCTGGCGGGGGAGACTGATTACCCCCAGGCGGTGGAAGCATGAGTGTCCTAGTCGTCGGCTTGTCCCATCACTCGGCACCGGTGAGCGTCCTGGAGCGGGCCGCTCTCACCGGCGATGCCGTGACGAAGCTGTTGCGGGACGCGGCGAGCGCGGAACATCTGGCCGAGGCCGTGGTGGTCGCGACCTGCAACCGGGTCGAGGTGTACGCCGAGGCGGCCCGGTTCCACGCCGGCCTTGCCGAGATCTCCGAACTGCTGGCCCGGCACACCGGGCTGGCGCTGGATGGCCTCACCCCCTACCTGTACGTGCACTACGAGCAGCGCGCGGTCGCACATCTGTACTCGGTGGCCTGCGGGCTGGAGTCGATGGTGGTCGGCGAGGGGCAGATTCTCGGCCAGGTCCGGGCCGCCCTGGCCAAGGCGCAGGAGACCGGCGCCGCCGATCGGGTGCTCAACGAGCTGTTCCAGCGGGCGCTGCGGGTCGGCAAGCGGGCGCACGCGGAGACCGACATCGATCGGGTCGGCCGCTCGATCATCGGGGTCGGGCTGGAGCTGCTCGACATTCCGTTGGCGGGGGCGAACGCGTTGCTGATCGGGGCCGGTTCGATGAGCGGGCTGGCGGCCGCGTCACTGCGCCGCTCCGGGGTCGGCCGGCTAGTGATCGCCAACCGGACCTATGCCCGGGCGCGGCGGCTGGCCGAGCAGACGGACGGGATCGCGATCGGGCTCGATGTGGTGGCTCCGGAGCTGACCATCGCCGACCTGGTGATCACCTGCACCGGCGCTCCCGATCGGCTGCTCCCGGCGGCACAGGTCGAGGCGGCGCTGGCGAGCCGGGACGACCGGCCGCTGGCCATCCTGGATCTCGCGCTGCCAAGAGACACCGATCCCGAGGTGGCCGAGCTACCGCGGGTGACCCTGGTCGACCTGGACGCGATCTCCCGCACCGGCGCAGCCCAGGCTGCGGCCGAGAGCGTGGATGCGGTGCGCCGGGTGGTCGGCGAAAAGATCACCGGATTCAGTGCACTCCAGCGGGCTGCCCAGGTGGTCCCGACCGTGGTGGCGCTGCGGTCGATGGCCGCCGGCGTCGTTGATCGCGAGCTGCGGCGACTGTCCGCCCGGTTGCCCGAGCTCGACCAGGACGACCGCGCCGAGATCGCCCGAACGGTGCAGCGGGTGGTGGACAAGCTGTTGCACGGCCCGACCGTGCGGGTCAAGGAGCTGGCCGCGCAGCCGGCCGGCCGCGATTACGCCGAGGCATTGCGCGAGCTGTTCGATCTCGATCTGGCTCGGGTGGAGGCGGTCAGCCGCGCGGACGTGATCGAGGAGGGGATCGAGTGAGTGACTCCCGCCGGGACCTCGGCGCGCTGCGGCTAGGCACTCGGGCCAGTGCGCTCGCCCTGGCTCAATCCCGGCTGGTCGCCGACGCGATCACCGCGCGAACCGGCCGGCCGGTCGAGTTCGTCGAGATCACCACGAAGGGCGACCTCTCGCGCGAACCGCTGGCCCGGATCGGTGGAACCGGGGTCTTCGTGAGCGCGCTGCGGGATGCGCTGC
>DATAFN010000255.1:0-9118 GCA_036257435.1 Actinomycetes bacterium | reverse complement strand
TGATCGCCGACCTGATTCCGCCCGAATACCGGGCAAGAGCGTTCGCGCTTCTCTACTGGGTGATCAACCTTGGCGTCGCGGTGGCCGGGGTGGCCGGCGGTTACCTGGCTTCGCGGTCGTTCTGGCTGCTGTTCGTGGGCGACGCGATCACCTGCGTGGCGTTCGCCGTGCTAATCGCACGGGCGGTGCCGGAGACCCGGCCGGAGCGCGATCCGGCCGCCACCTCAGGTTATGGGCCGGTGCTGCGCGACCGGCTGCTGCTCGGGATCACCGCAAGCACACTGCTCGGCGCGACGGTCTACCTGCAGAGCTTCATCACGCTGCCGATCGCGGTACATTCCGACGGCCTCGGCCCGGAGGCATACGGGATCATCTACGCGGTGAACCCGATCGTGGTGATCTTCTCCCAGGTGTTCGTGCTGCGAGTCATTGATCGGATCACCGGAGTGTCGATCCTCGTGGTCTCGCTGGTGATCATGGGCTTCGGGTTCTGGCTCACTGTGTTCGCGTCGTCGGTCCCGATGTACGCACTCACCGTCGTCGTGTGGACGCTGGGCGAAGTGGGCTTCAACTCGGTCGGTCCGGCCCTGGTCAACGACATTGCTCCGGTCGATCTGCGTGGCCGTTACAACGGGTTGGTCGGCATGGCATACGGCGCGTCGGCGTTCCTGGCGCCACTGATCGGCACCTGGCTCTTCCAGGCACACGGCGAGGGTGTGCTGTGGACGGCGTGCCTGGTCGCGAGTCTCTGCGCTGCTGCGATGATCGCGCTGATGGCTCCCGCGATCGCCGCGCGCCGGGCCTCGATGGCGGTTGCCACCGCGGCTTAGGCGCGGTCCCGGCAGTGGCTACGGCCGGCTTGGGCGCGAACCCGGGGGCGGCCCCGGCGGTGGGCGTCGCGACTTAGGCGAGGTCGGCGCGGTTGGCCGCGAGCGTGGCCAGCAACTCGCGCTCGGCGTCAACTGCGTCTGCGCCGGCGGTTCCCCGCTTCATCCGCTCGCGTAGGAAGGCCAACTCGGTCGCGGTGTCCTGGAACCGGCGCACCGCCGCCCGGCCCGGCTTGCCCTTGTGCCGGCGCGCCCATACCTCGGCGTATCGGCGGGCCGACAGTGAGGCCAGGGCGTCCGCTTCGGCCGGACTGAGCCAGCCGGCCGCCGCGTAGTCGGGCAGGTTGGTGGCCACGATCCGGCCCTCCCGCCGGCGCGCCCAGAGCACTAGCACGACAAACCCGGCAAACACCGGAACCATGATCAGAAAATAGGCGAGCACGAAGCCCCGGAAACCGCTGACCGCCGCACCGTTCCACAGTGCGTGCAACAGCACCGCGACCAAGTAGCCGATCAGCGGTGCCGCCACCCGCAGCTGTCGCCGGCGGGTGGTGGCCGCGATGCCCAGCCCGATGCCGGTAGCCGCGGTGAACAGCGGATGCGCGAACGGCGCCGCGATCCCGCGCACGATGAAGACCACGCTGGTGGCGGCCAGCGCGCCGGCCGGGCCCGACTCCTCCAGGCTTTCCACGTACGCGCGGCCGAAATACAGGATGTTTTCCATGAACGCGAAACCGAGGGCCGCGAGCCCGGCGAACACGATGCCGTCCACGATGCCGTCGAACTCGCGGCGCCGCAGCAGCATGATCAGCAGGATCGCGGCGCCCTTCGCCCCCTCCTCGACCCAGGGCGCAACGAACACCGCGCTGACCTCAACACCGGACTTGTCGCCGACGTCGAGGAGGCGCAGGCTGGCCGAGTTCAACACCACCGAGATCAACGCCGCGACCGTAGCTCCCCACGCCAGGCAGAACACGACCAGGCCGGTCGGTTCGGGCTCGTAACGGTCGACCCACAGCATGATCGCCAGCGCCGGCAGTACCGGGATCACGGCGAAGCCCAGCCCGACGAGCACGCCGCCTGCGCCGATCTGACCACCGATGATCAGGAACAGCGCGACCCCGATCAGTACCATCACGGCACCAAGCACGACTCCCGGCCGCCAGCGCCGCGGTGGTTGCGGCCGCGTGGCGGGCCAGGATCCGGTCGCGGAGAGCACTTGGGCCGGGGTGAGAACCGGCGGTGCCGCGGCCGGCCGGTCCATACGCACGTGTGGATGGTAGCCATCGAGGCCGGCCCAACCTGAGGACTGCCGGAGGGCTGCCCCGTGGGCTGCCGGTGGACTGCCGGTGTTTGCCGAAGGACGACCGGCGGATCGCTGCCGGCCGGCTCCGGCCGGACTGGTCAGACCTGCTCGCTCGCGGCAAATGCTTGGGCCGAGCGGCGCGGTGAGTGCCTACTCGATCACAACGCGAAGGATCCGGTCGTCGCCCGGCTCCGGAAACGGATCTTGCGCGCGGCCGTCGAGGTTGCTCGTCGCCATCCACAGCGACCCGTCCGGAGCGGTCTCGATCGTGCGCAACCGCCCGTACTCCCGGACGAAGAACGCTCGCGGATCGCCGGCGCGGTCACCGTTGAGCGGAATCCGCCAAAGCCGAGCGCCGCGCAACGCCGCCATCCAGACCGCGCCATCGGCGATCGTGATCCCGCTCGGCGATGCCTGGTCGGTGGCCCACACCGCTTGTGGCGAAACCAGGTCCGGCTCCTGGCTGCGGCCCTCGGCTATCGGCCACCCGTAGTTGCCGCCGGGCTCGATCAAGTTGAGCTCATCCCAGGTGTTCTGGCCGAACTCCGATGCCCACAGGCGCCCCTCGCTGTCCCAGGCGATGCCCTGTGGGTTCCGATGGCCGTACGACCAGACGACCGAGTTGTCGAACGGGTTACCTCGGGCCGGCCGTCCGCCCGGGGTCATCCGCAGGATCTTCCCGCCGAGCGAGCCGAGGTCCTGGGCCAGTGGCGGATTCCCAGACTCGCCCGCGGTGGCGTACAGCATCCCGTCCGGGCCGAACGCGATCCGGCCGCCGTTGTGATTACCGCCCTTGGGTATCCCGGTCAGGATCGGGTCCGGCGGGCCAAGTCGCCCGTTCTCGTAGCGCATCCGCACGATGCGGTTGTCGGAAGCCGCGGTGAAGTACGCGTACAGCCAGTGGCTGTTCTCGAAGTCGGGCGCCAGGGCCAGCCCGAGTAGGCCGCCTTCGCCAAGCGGATCCACTCCGGGTACCTCGCCAACCGTGCTGACCCGACCGCCGGGGGTAACCCGGAGGATCTGCGCTCGCCACCGCTCAGTCACCAGCGCCGACCCGTTAGGCAGGAACACCAATCCCCACGGAATCTCCATGTTGCCCGCGATCTCTCCGGTGACCCGCGGCCGCCCCGTCCCGCTGGGGCGCGGCGAGTCCGACTCCGTCGGCGATGCGCTGGTTGCCGGGGCTGAAGTCGACGGGCTCGGTCCGGCGCTCTGATCGTCCCCGCCGCCCGAGCATCCGGCCAGCAGCAGACCGGCGACGGCGAGTGTGCTGGCCACGGTCCGGGTGGATCGGGCTCCGATCATGAGAAACCAGTCCTTTCCGCGGATGCGCGTCTCGGGTCAACTTACGCCGCGAGCGGGCGCCGGGTTCCGCCTGCCAAGTCCGTAAGCTGCGCGGCGTGAAGGTGCTCGTCCCGCAACCGGAGTTCGCCGCCGCGCTGGCCGACCTGACAGCTGCGGCCGACCCAGGTGCTGCTCCGGCCGACCCGGCCGCGGAAACGGGCAGACCGGCCGATCGGGACAGGGCAGCGGACCAGGGCCCACCTGGTCGTGCGCTCGAGGTGCTGGTGTGGTCCGGTGCGGGTTCGCCGCCCGAAGATCTCACCGGGATCGAGCTCCATGTGCCGGCCTACACATTCGACCCAGGGACGTTAGAAATCATGGTCGACATGCCGGATCTGCGGGTAGTCCAGCTGCTCACCGCCGGAGTCGAGCACGTGCTGCCGTATTTGCCCGCCGGGGTGACGCTGTGCAACGCGCGCGGCGTCCACGACGCCAGCGCCGCCGAACTGGCGGTTGCCCTCATGCTCGCGTCGCTGCGCGGGCTGGACGACTTTGCCCGCGCTCAGCCGGCCGGAAAGTGGCTGCACGAGCGCCGGGACGCGCTCGCGGACAAGGCCGTGCTGATCGTCGGCTACGGCGCGATCGGTGCGGCGGTGGACCGCCGGCTGGCCGGTTTCGAGGTCCAGGTGCTCCGCGCCAGCCGCACGCCAAGGCCGGGGGTGGCGCCCATGTCCGAGGTGTCCGAGTTGCTTGGCCGCGCCGATGTCGTAGTCCTCACCGTGCCTGCGACCTCGGACACCCGGGGTCTGGTCGACACCGGGTTCCTCGCCGCGATGCGGGACGGCGCGTTGCTGGTCAACATCTCCCGTGGCACGGTCGTGGACACAACCGCGCTGCTCGCCGAGCTGTCCAGCGGGCGGCTGCGCGCCGCGCTCGACGTCACCGATCCCGAGCCACCGCCACCCGGGCATCCGCTGTGGCGTGCGCCGGGCCTGCTGATCTCACCGCACGTGGGCGGCGACACCACCGCGTTCCTGCCGCGGGCCGTGCGGCTGGTTCGCGATCAGGTCGGCGCCTACCTGGCCGGCAACCCGCTGCGCAACGTCGTCGGCCGTACTTGACTCCCACACGGTGGTGGGGGCGTGCCAGACTCGTCGCCGAAACCGTGGCAAGGATGAAGGAGCGGGGCGATGTCGAACTACCTGCTGGCGATCGGCACCAGGAAGGGCCTGTTCATCGCGACCAGCCAGGACCGCAAGACCTGGTCGATCGAGCGCGCTCCGCTCGCGAGCGACGAGGTCTACGCGGTCGGCATCGACACCCGCCGCGGCACTCCTCGGCTGCTGGCCAGCTCGTTCAGCAACCACTGGGGTCCATCGGTGGCCCACTCCGACGACCTGGGCAAGAGCTGGCAGGAGCCCGAGCACGCTCCGGTGCGCTATCCAGAGTGGACCGGATCCGCGCTCAAGCGGGTGTGGCAACTCCAGCCGGGGCGGGACAGCGAGCCCGAGGTGGTGTGGGTCGGCGCCGAGCCAGGTGCGCTGTTCCGATCCGACGACGGCGGCGTGAGCTTCGAGTTGGTCGACGGGCTGTGGAACCATCCGCAGCGGGCCAAGTGGACTCCCGGAGGCGGCGGGCTGTGCCTGCATACCGTGCTGGCGCACCCGACCGATCCACAGCGCATGACGGTCGCGGTTTCCACCGGCGGGGTGTACCAGACCACCGACGGCGGCACCAGCTGGGCACCGTCCAACCGTGGGATCCGCGCCGACTTCCGGCCCGGCGACGAGCCCGAGTTCGGCCAATGCGTGCACAAGGTCGCGATGCATCCCGGCGCGCCCGATCAGCTGTTCGCGCAGAACCACGGTGGCGTCTACCGCTCTGACGATGGCGGCCGGCAGTGGGTTTCGATCGCCGACGGTCTGCCATCGGACTTCGGCTTCCCGATGGTGGCGCATCCGCACCGGCCCGGCTCGGTCTACGTGTTTCCGCTCGCCGGTGACTTCGACCGCCGACCGACGCAGGAGCGTGCCAGGGTCTACCGCACCGAGGACGCCGGCGCGAGCTGGCAGGCGCTGTCGAGTGGGCTACCGCAGGAGGGCTTCCACCCGGCAGTGCTCCGCGACGCGATGTGCACCGACGGCGGCACTCCGGCGGGGATCTACTTCGGCACCCGGTCCGGCGCGGTGTTCGTCAGCGCGGATGAGGGGGAGTCGTGGTACGAGCTCGCCAGGTACCTGCCCGACGTGCTGAGTGTGCGCGCCGCGGTGCTGGACTGATGCCTGCTGCTAGGCGGGCGCGGCGAGAGGCTGCGTGATGAGTCAGGTCACCGTTCGGGTGCCCGGTGCGTTGCGGGAGTTCGTCGGTGGGGAGCGGCTGGTCGTGGTCGACGTGCCGGCCGGCGAGCTGCCGTCGGTTGCGGCCGTTCTCGACCTGCTGTCGGGTAGTCATCCGGCATTCGAGCGCCGGATCCGCGACGAGACCGGAGCGCTCCGGGAGCATGTGAACGTATTCGTCGGATCGGATAATGTGCGCGATCTAGACCGGCTGTCCACCGTGATCCCGCCTGGTGCCGAGCTGATCGTTTTGCCCGCAATCTCCGGCGGCTGATCGGTACGATCCACCCCGGTTGCGATGGCCGGTCGCGACACGCCGGAGTGACCTGGAGTGTCGCGATTTTGTTCGAATCCCGTGGGACCGTACTTCCCGAAGGGCGACGCGAAACGGACGCCGTTGTCGGGAGGTGGCCAGATGGCTCGGAGCATCGAGGCGCTGTTCAGAGCGTGCCGGGACTGCGGCAGCGAAGCCGGATTCGAGCAGCCGCCTTGTGCCGAGGATCACGGCCCGGACTGCCCGGAGTGGTTCTGCCTGGAGTGCGGTTCGGTGCTCATGGTCGGCCCGCCGATCTTTGTGGATGGCGCCCTCGCCGAGTCCGAGGTGCCGGACCGGCCCGCTGACGCCGCCTGACTTCGGCCCGTTCCGCCCGGCAGGCGCCGCTCCGCACGGCGTGTCTCGTATTGCTCGTCGCGTGCTTGTCGGGCTAGCGTGCAGCTCATGCAGGCACGAGTCCTCGTACCCGGATTGCGCGCCGGCTGACACACGTCGTCGAGCGCGCACCCCTCGTTGAGCCGATACCGGCCCGGGGGGTTTTTCGTTTCCGGGTAGCGAGCAGAGCACGAGAGAGATCGCGATGACTGAGCAGGTCACCGGAGCGCAGGCACTGATCCGTGCGCTCGAAGGGGCGGGCGCCGACGCCGTTTTCGGCATCCCCGGCGGGGCGATCCTGCCGGCGTACGATCCGTTGCTCGACTCGAACCGGCTCCGGCACATCCTGGTCCGGCACGAGCAAGGCGCCGGGCACGCGGCCGAGGGATATGCGGCTGCGACCGGCCGGGTGGGGGTGTGCATGGCGACCTCGGGACCCGGTGCGACGAACCTGGTCACGCCGATCGCCGACGCCTACATGGACTCCATCCCGGTGGTCGCGATCACCGGCCAGGTGCCGTCCGCGGCGATCGGCACCGACGCGTTCCAGGAAGCGGACATCCGCGGCATCACGCTGCCGATCACCAAGCACAACTACCTGGTAACCGACCCGCGGGAGATCCCCCGCACGATTGCCGAGGCATTCCACATCGCCAGCACCGGCCGACCTGGCCCGGTCCTGGTGGACATCGCCAAGGACGCGCTGCAGGCGGCCATCGACCCCGCCGGCGCGCCCGCGGACATCGACCTGCCGGGCTACCGCCCGGTCACCCGGCCGCACGCCAAGCAGGTCAGGGAGGCGGCCCGGCTGCTGGTCGAAGCGGCCCGGCCGGTGCTGTACGTAGGTGGCGGGACTATCAGGGCGGGTGCGTCGCGGGAGCTGTTCGTGCTCGCCGAGCTGCTCGGCGCACCGGTTGTCACCACCCTGATGGCGCGTGGTGCGTTCCCGGACGGCCACCGGCTGCACCTGGGCATGCCGGGCATGCACGGCACGGTGGCCGCGGTCGGTGCGCTGCAGCGCTCGGACCTCATCGTGAGCCTGGGTGCGCGGTTCGACGATCGGGTCACCGGCAAGCTGTCGACGTTCGCGCCCCAGGCCAAGGTGGTGCACGCCGACATCGACCCGGCCGAGATCGGCAAGAACCGAGCAGCCGACGTGCCGATCGTCGGTCACGCGCGTGAGGTCATCGCGGATCTCGTGGTGGCGGTCCAGGCCGAGTACGACGCCGACCGCCGCGGCGACTACGCGGGCTGGTGGCGGCAGCTCGACGAATGGCGAACCACCTACCCGATCGGCTACGTGCAGCCGGACGACGGCTCGCTGGCCCCGCAGTACGCGATCCAGCGCCTCGGCGCGATCGCCGGGCCGGACGCGATCTACTGCGCCGGTGTCGGCCAGCATCAGATGTGGGCGGCGCAGTTCATCTCGTACCAGCATCCAGGCACGTTCCTCAGCTCCGGTGGCCTGGGCACGATGGGCTACGCGGTACCGGCGGCGCTAGGTGCGAAGGTCGGCCGCTCCGATACCACCGTCTGGGCGGTCGACGGAGATGGCAGCTTTCAGATGACGGGCCAGGAGCTCGCCACCTGCGCGGTCAACGAGATTCCGATCAAGGTTGCCCTGATCAACAACTCCAGCCTCGGCATGGTTAGGCAGCGGCGGGCCCTGGTCTACAACTCGCGATCCGCCAGCCCGGACCTGCACTCGACCCGGATCCCGGACTTTGTGCAGCTGGCCGAAGCGATGGGCGCCCATGGGCTGCGTTGCGAGAAGGCCGAGGAGGTCGATGCAGTCATCGAGCGGGCGATGTCGCTGGACGATGCGCCGGTCATGGTGGACTTCGTGGTGTACCAGGACCCGATGGTGTGGCCGATGGTCCCGGCCGGCACCAGCAAGGACGACATCGAGATCGCCCGCGGTCTGGCGCCGCAGTGGGACCGCGAGGAGTAGCAATGAGTCAGCACACGCTATCGGTTCTAGTGGAGAACAAGCCGGGCGTGCTGGCCCGGATCGCCGGCTTGTTCTCCCGGCGCGGCTTCAACATCGACTCGCTCGCGGTCGGCCCGACCGAGCATCCAGATGTGTCCCGGATGACGATCGTGGTCAATGTCGCGGAATCACC
Source organism: Actinomycetes bacterium (assembly GCA_036257435.1). GTDB lineage: Bacteria > Actinomycetota > Actinomycetes > JAKEEW01 > JAKEEW01 > DATAFN01. The sequence continues at coordinate 593 of DATAFN010000255.1, read as the reverse complement.
GCTGGAGCAGGTGACCAAGCAGCTGAACAAGCTGGTGAACGTCATCAAGATCGTCGAGCTCGAGTCCGGCCAGTCGGTGCAGCGCGAGCTGCTGCTGGTCAAGGTGCGCGCCGATCTGGACACGCGCTCCCACGTACTGGAGACGGTGACGCTGTTCCGGGCCAAGGTCGTCGACGTGGCTCCGGACGCGGTGACCATCGAGGCGACCGGCAGCGCCGACAAGCTGGATGCGCTGCTCCGGGTGCTGGAGCCGTTCGGGATCAAGGAGTTGGTCCAGTCCGGCATGGTCGCGATCGGTCGGGGTTCGCGTTCGATGTCCGACCGGGCCCTGCGCGCGTTGAGCGCCTGACTACCCGAAGGGTTCGTGATGGCTGAGCTGTACTACGACGAAGACGCGGACCTTTCGCTCGTGCAGAACCGGAATGTCGCCGTGCTCGGGTACGGCAGCCAGGGCCACGCTCACGCGCTGTCGCTGCGGGACAGCGGGGTCGACGTCCGGGTCGGGTTGCCGGAAACCTCGGCCAGCCGGAGCCGGGCCGAGGACGAGGGTCTGCGGGTGGTCAACCCGTACGAGGCCTGCGAGGAGGCGGATC
>DATAFN010000251.1:0-7356 GCA_036257435.1 Actinomycetes bacterium | reverse complement strand
CGGGCGGCGGAGCCGCGACCAGATCACCGTGTTCTGCTCGGTCGGGTTGGCCGGGACCGAGGTGGTGTTGGCCGCCGACCTGGCCGGTATCGGCACCGAGGAACCAAAGCCGCAGGTGCGGACCCAGCGGCACCGCGCCGCGCCCGCCGACGAGCTGGTCGACGAGCTCGGGCCCGAAGCCGCTGTGATCGCCGGGGCCGACGCTGCGGTAGAGCCGGTCGGTCCGGCTCAGGCGAACGGGGCGCCGGTGCCCGAACCAGCCGCCGAGCTGGCCACTTCGGAGGCGGCCGAGTCGGCTGCCGGGACAACGGGCGCCGGCGCGGCCGAAGACGCCAAGGCTGACACGGACGCGCCGGACGAGACCGGATCGCCGGAGCTCGCGGCCGACCTGCGAGCAGCCGCGGCCGAGATGGCCACCATCCCGCCACCGCGGATACCGGCCGGGGACGACGCAACGGAGTTCGCCGGCGAGGCGGCGGACGAGTCGGCGACGAAATCCCCGCGCAGCAAGTTCGGGAAGCTGCCGACCCGGCCGGTGCCGGGAGTCAGGTCGGCCAAGGACATCCTGGCCGCCGCCGTGGAGAAAGCGGACGCCGAATCCGAGCCCGAGATCGACGAACCCGACGACTCGATGAAGACGCTGGACGAGATCTTCGCGTTCTCCGACCTCACGACCGACAGGCCGGCCGGATCGAGCAAGATCAGCGACGCGACGCCGGCCGAAACGACCAGCACCGCCTCGGACGCCGACGGTGACAAGACGGCCAAGGACTCGGTCACCGCGGATACGCCCGTGACGAGCGCAGCCGCTGGCGATGACAAGCCCTCGACCGGCACGGCCGCTGGCGACGAGCCGGCTCCGCCTTCGCAGGCCGACGGTAAGCAGTCCGCGCCCGCGGAGAAATCCGCCGCACAATCGGGCGGCAAGGCGGCCGCGTCGTCACCGCCGAAGGCCGAAGACGGCAAGCCGACGCCGGAGCCGGACAAGGATGCCGGCACCGAATCACCGGCGGCGGCCGCCAAGGTGGTGAGCCGGCGCGACCCCCCCGCCCGCGTTGGTGGCGCGCAAGGTCGTGGTGGCTCCCAGCAGAATCGCGGTGGGCAGCGCGGCGGCGATCGCAGTGGCAGCGGAAGCGGGCCGCACCGGGAGCGACCCTCCGGCGGGACGAACAGCTAACCAGGCGGCGCGGAGGCGACCGGCGCGGAGGCGACCGGCGCGGCCCGGGACGTGCGTTGGAACAGTCGGAGATGCTCTACCCGGTCGGAGATCCTCGACCCGGTCGGGGCTTCACAACAGCACCGAGTCGCCCCAGTGGCGTGCTCCACGACCTAGCCGTCGATGAGGCCGTACGCCCGCTGCTCGAGGATCAGGCGCCCGAGATCGGTTAGCGGCTCGCCCCCCGAACTGAGCGACGCATCCGGCTTCCCGGTCGTTCGTAGCCAGTCCCGGAACAGCTTGTCCGGCTGTTGCCCCGATACCTGCTCGGCCAGCTCGACGAACTCGTCGAGCGTGCCGTTGCCGCCGGCCTTCACCGCCGCCCAGCGCCGGAGGATGTCGAAGAAGGCCGCATCCCCGACCTCCTCCCGCAGCTGGTGCAGCGTCATCGCGCCGCGCCAGTACACCGCCACGTTGAACAGCTCGTCCGGACCTGGATCGGCGACCCGCAACGACCAGAACCGATTATCAGCCGGCAGCCCACGGTAGAAGAAGTCGAACGCCTGGTCTGCGGTTGCGTACCCGGCCTCCTCCATCCACAGCCATTCGGCGTACGTCGCGAAACCCTCGTTGATCACGATGTCGCGCCATCGACTAACCGACACGCTGTCGCCGAACCACTGGTGCGCGATCTCGTGGACCAAGATCAGCTCCTCGCCCGGATCGCCGCCACCGAAGAAGCGCGACTCGTACACCGGCCTGGTCTGCGTTTCCAGCGCGAAGCCGAGCGGATGGTTGTCGACGATCGCGCCCCCGGTGTCGAACGGGTAGCGGCCGAACCGGCCGGCCAGAAAGTCGATGATCCGGCCCTGCCGAGCCAGCGACCGGTCGGCGATGGTGCCGATGCGTCGATCGACCGCGTCCCACATTCGCAGTCCGGACGACGTGCGGTACGAGCGCAGGTCGAAGTCGCCGATCGCGACCGTGGTCAGGTAGCTGGCCATCGGCGCCGTCGCGGTCCAGGTCCAGGTGTTCCCACGATGCGAGGCCAGTTCGCCGTTGGCAACCGCGACCAGCCCGGACGGGACAGTGACCACGAACGTATAGGTGGCCTTGTCCGTCGGGTGATCGTTGACCGGGAACCAGAACGCCGCAGCCTCCGGCTGACCGGCGGCCAAGGCACCGTCATCGGTGGTCCGGAAGCCGCGCTCCGGCCGCCCGGAGTAGCGGACCACGGTGCGGAATTTCGTCCCGGACCCGAGCGGCTCGGCCGGAGTCACGGTCAGCTCATGGCGGGTGCGCCGCCACCGGGCCGGTGAGCCGTCCACGGTGATCGACCGGATCGAGAGCCCGACAAGGTCGAGATTGAACGCGCGCAACGCCTGCCTGGCCCGGGCATCGATGGTCGCGGACGCGGTCAGCCGGTCGCTGTCGGGGTCGTAGCCAAGCTGCAGCCGGTAGTGCGTGACCTCGTAGCCGCCGTTGCCGTAACTCGGGAAGTACGAGTCGCCCCCGCCGGCGGCACCGGCGACGGGCGCGGGATCGGTACCGGTAGCCGTGCCCACGTCCGGAGAGAGCGTCGCACTGGTGGGATCGCGAGCCACGTCCCGATCACCGGAGGAGAGCCAGCAGCCGGACACCGTGCCGGCCGCCGCCAGTACCGCGGTCAGCCGGCTAGCCGCCACCCTCATGCCCGCTCCTCTGCCCACCAGCACAGTAGCGAGTCGGGCGCGATCAGCCGACCGGCGCGGTCCGGCGCAGCTCGGTCACCGTCACCCCGGGCGCGATCTCCCTACTACCGGTCGGCTGGAAACCGTGCCGGCGATACAGCGCAAGCGCTGGCTGGTTCAGGGTCCCGGTTGACACGATCACGGCCGAAGCCGACGGCAATGCGGCGAGCAGTGCCGAGGCGAGGCCGAGCCGGAAGAACCGTGGGTCGATCGCCAGCCGGTCGATGTCGAGCTCGCCGCCCGGCTCGCTCAGCCAGCGGTACCCAACTAGGCCGGCCAGTTCGCCGTCCACTCGCACGCCAAGCACGCTGAGCCCGGAGAGGCCACTGACCTGCAGCTCGGCGGTCGTCTCCTGCAGCGGCGGGATTCCGTCGAACCCGATCAGCGCGGCTTCGACCGCGTACGAGCGGCGCTGGATGCCCACCACCGCCTCGGCTACCACCGGATCCGCCAAGTCCAGCGGCGCCACCACAACAGCCGGCACGGCTATAGGTTGCCGCGCAGTTCCTGCTCGCGCTCGATTGCCTCGAACAGCGCCTTGAAGTTGCCCTTACCGAAGCCGAGCGAGCCGTGCCGCTCGATCAGCTCGAAGAACACGGTCGGCCGGTCTTGTACCGGCTTGGTGAAGATCTGCAGCAGGTAGCCGTCCTCGTCCCGGTCTACCAGGATCTTGTGCTCCTTGAGCACTTCGACCGGCACCCGCACCTGGCCGATCCGAGCCCGCAGCTCGGGGTCGTCGTAGTACGACTCCGGCGTGCCGAGGAACTCGACACCGGCCGCCCGCATCGCGGTGACCGTGCCGATGATGTCGTTCGTGGCAAGCGCGATGTGCTGCACGCCCGGCCCGCCGTAGAACTCCAGGTACTCGTCGATCTGCGACTTGCGCTTGCCGACGGCCGGCTCGTTCAGCGGGAACTTGACCTTGCGGGTGCCGTTCGCGACCACCTTGGACATCAGCGCCGAGTAGTCGGTCGCGATGTCGTCCCCGATGAACTCGGCCATATTCGTGAAGCCCATGACCCGGTGGTAGAAGTCCACCCACTCGTCCATCCGGCCGAGCTCGACGTTGCCCACCACGTGGTCGACGGCCTGGAAGAAGCGCTTGGGCTGGATCCGGCTCTCGATCAGCCGGCCGCGGTCGACGATCGGTGGGTGCGCCACGAATCCGGGCAGGAACGGCCCGTGGTAGCCGGACCGGTCGATCAGGCTGTGCCGGGTTTCGCCGTAGGTCGCGATCGAGGCCGTGACGACCTTGCCCTGCTCGTCCTCGAGGACAGCGGGCTCGGTGAGGCCCCGGGCACCGTGCTCGATCGCGTAGGAGTACGCCGCGTAGACATCGGGAACCTCGAGCGCGATGTCGAGCACCCCGTCGCCGTGCGCAGCGACGTGCTTGCCCACGTTCGTACCGGACCGCACCTCGCCGGTGAACACGAACGTTGCCCCGCCGGAGGTGAGCACGTACTCGGCGTAGTCGCGCAGGCCCTGCTCCGGACCGCGGTAGGCCACGCATGTCATCCCGAACGCGGTCGAGTAGAAGTGGGCGGCCTGCTTGGCGTTGCCAACCACGAAGTGGATGAAGTCGATGCCCTTGACCGGGAACGGGTCGGCGCTGAGGTCATGCGGAACCGCGCCAACCAGATCGTCAGAGTTCACGTCCAGGTTCGTCATGCTCTAGAGCCTGCCGATGGCATACAGATTGCGCAACTCAGGTGGTTCATACTGTGCATCCTGTACGGTCGATTCCGGACACTATCGCTCTAGCTGTACAACTTGCTCGGCTGCGCTCCGCTGACCTCGGGAGGTGCCGTCATGCCCACCGGACCCATCGACGAACTCGACGCTCAGTTGATCAAGCTGCTCGCGAGCGAGCCCCGGATCGGTGTCCTGGAAGCATCGCGACGGCTCGGGGTCGCCCGGGCCACCGTTCAGGCCCGGCTAGACCGGCTGCAGAGTCGGGGCATCATCACCGGCTTCGGGCCGGAGGTGGATCCGGCTGCACTCGGCTACGGGGTGACCGCGCTGGTCACGATCGAGATCCGGCAAGCCGGCGGGCACGACCCGGTGTCCGAGCACCTCGGCCAGATACCGGAGGTACTCGAGGCGTACACCATCACCGGCGCCGCCGACATGTTCTGCCGGATCGTGGCGCGCACCAACGCGGACCTTCAGCGTGTGCTCGACCTCATGGTCGCCGACGAGGGGGTGCTCCGGACCTCGACGGTGATCGCGCTGGCCACTCAAATCCCGTACCGGGTGCTGCCGCTGGTCGCCCGGGCGGCAGCCACCGCCTAGGCGGCAAGCGCGGCCGGCGTCTCGGCGACCGGCCCCAGGGCCGTTGGCTCGGCCGGAACCAACCCCGGCAGCTGGGCCGGCACCGCAGCCATCGTCCGCTCGGCACCGAGGTCGGCGAGCGCCAGCCGCAAGTGGCCCAGCGCGCGCTTGCGCGTGGTGCGAACGGTGATCTCGGTGATATCTAGTGCGGCGGCAACATCCGCGTCGCTCATTCCCTCGAGGAAGCTCAGCGTGATCACCTGACGCATCCGCTCGGGCAGCAAGGCGACCGCGTCCCTGACGACGATTCGGTCGGTCACCTGATCGGCGTGATCGGTGCCGGCGCGCTCCGGCAGCTCGGCGGTCAGCCGCTCCCGGCTGGCCCGTCGCCAGTGCGAGACGCTCTCGTTCGCGACCGCGCGGCGAAGGTACGCACCCGGCCGGTCGTAGTGCCGCAGTCCGCCTTCGGTCCGCGCCGCTTCGGCCCGGATGATCCGGACGAACACGTCCTGAACCACGTCCTCCGCCTCGCTGCTGCGATGGGCGTACGACTCGGCAAACCGGACCAGGTTGTCCCGGTACGCGGGCAGCAGCTGGTCCAAGGTCATCTCCTGCATCGGTTCCTCCCCGTTATCCGAACCGATCGCGGCCGGCTGCCGGATCAGATTGTTGACGTCCGTGGCTGATGTGAGTTCGATCACATTGGGAAGGTTCGCCTGGATCGGACCGACAGAGAACGGGGGAAACCCCCCGCGGGCCGCACCGGTTCGCGGGGACGGTGGAATCCCCTCCTCGAGCGAGGGGTGCGGTCCGTTTTGGGCTGGCACGCCCGGGTAGTCCCGCTAGCGCCGGTCATGAGTCGATAGGCTCCGACCTTGCAGATCGTCGGCAGCCGGCTCGTACTCGAGGGGGCCAGAGGTGACGTCCACACCGGAGGCGGCAGGGCGTCACGTGCCACTGGCAGCCGGGGAGCTGGTGGGGACGGACGAGGCCAACCGCTGGGAGGTCGTGGGCCACCTGGCCGACGGCGGTTTTTCCTCGGTGTACGAGGTCAAGCCGGGCACGCCGGAGACCGCCGGGAAGTACGGCTGCGAGTATCGCGCACTCAAGTGCATGGCCGGAACGCCGGCCGAGCTGAGCAACATCGACTCGGAGGCACAGAAGATCGCTGCGGTCGAGGGCCACGGGAACGTACTAGGTCTCATCACCAGCCTGCGCTTCGATCTCGAGGCGCGCCCGGACGACCATTTCGTGGGTCTGATCCTCGAGCTCGCCAGCGAGGACCTTTACGGCTTCGCGCGCCGGATGCGGCCTGGCGAACTGGCCTGGGCGGCAATTTTCGAACAGGTCGCGGCGGGGCTCGAGCACATCCACGCCCGCAACGTCGTGCACGGCGACATCAAGCCGACCAACGTGCTGCGGGTCGGGCCTGGCTTCCGGATCGCCGACTTCGGGGTGTCCGCACCACTGGACGCCGAATCGTCCGCGGCGATCGGGATCGCCCGCACCATGGCGTACTGGCCACCGGAGTCCTGTGACCAGGGCACGGTGGCCGAGGACGGCACTCGGCAGCCGCCGGAGGAAGGATGGCAGGCCAGCCAGGCCGACGATGTTTGGGCCCTGGCGGTGAGCATGCACCGGATGTTGACCGGGCGCCACATCACCGCTGGGATCACACCGCAGCAGCAGTACAACCTGGTCTGCCAAGGGCGGTACTCGATCGACGATCGGCTTGATCCCGGTTGGCGCACGCTGTTCGCGGATCTGCTTGCGCACCGGCCGGAGGATCGGTCCGTCACCACCGCGGCCGTGCTGCGGCGCCGGCTGTCCGAGCTCGCGATCCCGGAGGACTACGTCGGCGTGCCGTGGACTGATGGCGCACCGCGGATCGTGGCGGTGCTCCAGGACGAGAAATCGGCCGGCACCGAAGGCGCGCTCGTGCTGTACCTGACCCGCGCCGGCGGGCGGGTCCAATCCGCGCTGGTCCCGGCCAGTGATCCGCTGTTGGCCGTGGTGCGGCATCTGCACGGCACCGCCGTTCCGGCGCTGGCCCAGCAAGTCCGGGATGCGCAGCGAAACGCCGCCCGGCTGACCGACGAACGCGATCGTCTGCAGGCCGCCGTGGAGCAGGCCGCGGCGGGCGGGCCCGAGACCGAGCTGATGCCGGCCACCGAGACGACCCAGGAGGTCCAGCGCCTG
>DATAFN010000211.1:0-2109 GCA_036257435.1 Actinomycetes bacterium | reverse complement strand
TGATCGCCGGTCTGACCGCGGGCAGCGCGAAAGGCTGAGCCGGCCGGGCAAGGAGGGGTACTGCTCCTAAATCGATCATGGAGCGCGCCTACGAGCCCCACAGCTCGCCCGGATTCCGTGATCAGGCACACTTACCGGCGCCTAGCGGGCACCAGCGCCCCCTGATCATGAAACAACAGGGTTCGGCCAGAGCCAGGTAACGGCCTGCACTGGTGATCCCGCTCCACAAAGGGAGAGACCCCGTCCATGTATGAGATGCACGGGGTCTCTCAGCTCCGCCGATCAAGCAATCCGATTGCTCGGCTCGCGATCCCGGTAGAGCTCGCCACCACCGGAGTTGATCCCACGAATCCCGGTTTCCCGGTCTCCGCTGCAAGAAAGTTGCCTCCCTTGCCGGGTCGCCATCGCTGGCGGCGTGAGGTATTTCTAATGCCGGTTCCCGGCGGCGCGCAAGGGGGCAAACGAAGGTATTTCAAGATTCTTTAGTGGTTTCGAGCGATGTCCACAGGACGGCCATAGTTGCCCCCAGGAATCCCGGTTTTTCCACCGCTTCCTCCACCGCTCTGTCCACAGTGGAGGGTGCACGGCGCTCCGCTCAGCCGCGCTCCGGATCGGTGACGTCGGCCACCTCGGCGTCGAAGACGCGCACGAGGTCATCGGCGGCCACGGCCACGGCGAGACCGTGCTCGCCGGCGCCCAACGTGACATCGCGACCACGCAACCGCTGGTCCGCGATGACCGGCCACGGCTTGGCCGAACCGAACGGCGTGATGGTGCCGCGGGCGTATCCGGTGGCGGCCGTCGCGACGTCGGCATCCGGCATCGACAGCCGGCTCACCCCGAGCACCGCGCGCAGCTTCGGCCAGGAGATCGTGCGGTCGCCGGGCACCAGCACGAACACGAAGTCGTCATCGCCCCGCCGCACCACGAGCGTCTTGACCACGTCGGCCGGTTCGACGCCGCGCGCTTTCGCGGCCTCGGCCAGGCTGCGCACCGGGCCGTGCCGGATCGGCCGGTGCCGGATGCCGGCGACCGCCAGCGCGTCCAGCGCGGGGTTGCCGGTCGGACTTTCCGGCTGCGTCACCGGATCACCGGGTCGGTCGCAGCCAGAACGTGACGCCCAGTTCGGAACTGACGCTGCGATGGCCACCGGGATCCGATCCGGTTTCGGTCATCGACACCGCAAGCACCTCGCCGGCGATCAGGTCGGCGTGCTCGCGGATCGCCGCCGCGGCCGCCCGACCGGACTCGCTGTCCGCGGCCGACCAGCCGAGCTCGATCCGGTCGGTGATGTCCAGGCCGGCGGTCTTGCGTGCCTCCTGGACCAGCCGGACCACCTCGCGGGCCAGCCCCGCCCGGCGCAGCTCCGCAGTGACGTGCAGGTCCAATGCAACCGTCTCGCCGGCGGCCGACTCGACTGCCCAGCCCTCGCGCGGAGTCTCGGTGACTACGACCTCGTCCGGTCCGATTGGCACCGCGGCCCCGTCGACCGTGACGGACCCGCCACCCTGCTCGCGCAGTGCCGTGGCCAGCGCCGCCGCGTCGGCCGCGGCAATGGCCGCCGCGACCGCCTGGGTCCCGGAACCGAACCGCTTGCCGAGCGCGCGGAAGTTCGCCTTCACCGCGTAGTCGACCAGCTCGCCACCGGCGTCGCCGAGCGCACCCAGCGAGCCGACGTTGAGCTCCTCGGCGATCTGGGCGCGTAGCTCGTTCGGCAGCGCGGCGAACCCCGCAGCGCCCACCAAAGCCCGGCCGAGCGGCTGCCTGGTCCGGACCGCCGAGGCCGCCCGGGCCGCCCGGCCCAGTTCGACCAGCCGGCGGACGAGCGCCATCTGCTCGGACAGCACCGGGTCGGCCAGCGCCCGGTCGGTGTCCGGCCAGCTGGTCAGGTGCACCGACTCCCCTGCGTCCGGGGTAACAGGGCGGACGAGGTCCTGCCAGACCCGCTCGGTGATGAACGGCACCATCGGGGCCAGCAACCGGGTCAGCGTCTCCAAGCTGGTGTGCAGCGTGGCCAGCGCGGCCTGGTCGCCGGACCAGAACCGCCGCCGTGACCGGCGTACGTACCAGTTGGACAGATCGTCCACGAACTGGGTGAGCAGCCGCCCC